>CAZLEC010000407.1:0-4646 GCA_964558245.1 uncultured Burkholderiales bacterium
GTCGGATACGTCGTGGACGTCGGATAGGTGGTCGACGTCGGATAGGTGGTCGACGTCGGATAGGTGGTCGACGTCGGATACGTCGTGGACGTCGGATAGGTGGTCGACGTCGGATAGGTGGTCGACGCCGGATAGGTGGTCGACGTCGGATACGTCGTCGAGGTCGGATACGTGGTCGACGTCGTGGTGGGAGATGTGGTCGTGGTGGGACTGGTCGTCGTGGTGGTCGTGGTGGTCGTGCTGCACGACGGCCCGGTGAGCTCGACCGTTCCACCGTCGACGGTCGAGTAACCGTTGGCCCATGTGTCGTAGACGTTCAGTGTGATGGCTCCGACGACGTCGCTGGGAACCGAGGTGGTGGCCGTGGTCGTCCCGCTCGGACCGATCGCCGAGCTCCAACCGGTGGTCGGGTAGAACTGCGTTCCGATCGACGAGAGCGCGTGCACGAGCGTCATGCCCATGTCGGTCTGGTCGTTGGTGATCGACCAGGTGATCACTTGGCTCCCGGTCGTGCACTGCACGGTGCCGTGCACGATCGCGTCGCACGTCCATCCGGGCGCGGCGAGAGCGAGCACGACCGACACCGCAACCCCCGCGCAGAGTGCCACTCGAACCGGTGCACTCCGCGCGAACCCGAGAACACGTCTCACAATTCCCCCCGCGACGGCTCGGGCGATCGTAACGGGAAGGGAGCGAATGCTTCAAGGCAACAACGGGCAAACGACGCGCGGCGCGAGCGCGCGTTCGCTTCGTTTCGTGAAGCGAACGCGACTTCTCATTCATACTGGGTTATCGACCTTGGGGGGTGCCGCGCCGCGTGCGTCGCGCGCTGATCGCGTCACCGTTCGCCGAGCGCTTCGTCGCGGACCCCGGGAGAGGGTCGGCCGTCGCTTCCTCGCGGATTCCGGGATCCCGTCTCCGATCGCCGGCCGGTCTTGGCCCCGCGCGCACCGCGAACGTCCTTGTCAAGGGCCTTGCACGCGGCTCCGAAACGGGATTTACTGGTCCGTCGGGGACAAAACGGGGGTCGTCTGGGGGAGTCCTGGGTGGGTCGGAGGCGGAACAGAATTCAGCTCTCGGGCCGCGCGCTCGCTTGCGCGCTCGGATCGTTGCTGACGGTCGGTGTGATGGCCTCGCCCGCGTGGGCCAACACGGTGCCCGACGCGCCGCCGCAACCGGCGATCGCGGCGTCGAGCTCCGGCGGTGTGGGGCAGATCGTCGTCACCTTCGCCGCGCCCGGCAACAACGGCGGCGACCCGATCACGCAGTACACCGCGGCGTGTAGCTCGACCGATGGTGGCACGCCGAACAGCAACTCCAACGCCGGCGCGGTCACCCCCATCACTGTCTCCGCGTTGACGCCCGGCGACCACTACACGTGCAACGTCGTCGCGACCAACCTCGACGGCCCGAGCGCGCCGTCGCCGGACTCGGCAGCGGCGCTCGTCGTCGGCGTTCCCGACACCCCGCCCGCGCCGACGGTCACGCTCGGCAACGGAGTGCTGAACGTCAACTTCACGCCGCCGAACCTCAACGGCGGGACACTCGTCCTCTACAGCGCGACCTGCACGTCGTCGAACGGCGGAACCCTGGCGTTCGGATCGGCTGCGACCTTGCCCCTCACCGCGACGGGAGGGACGATCGGCAAGACCTACACGTGCCATGTCGACGTGCAGAACTCCGTCGGCGGCAGTGCAGACTCGCCGACGTCGGCGCCGATCGTCATCTCGGGGTTGCCCGGCGCGCCGAGCACACCCGCGCTCACGTCGGGCGATTCGTCGATCGTGGCCGCGTTCACGCCCGGTGCGGCCAACGGCGACGCGATCACTTCGAACACCGCGTCGTGCACCTCGACGAACGGCGGTGCGGCGGGAAGCAACAGCGGGGCGAGCTCAGCGATCACCGTCACGGGCCTGACGAACGGCAAGAACTACTTGTGCAGCGTGACCTCCACGAACCACGTCGGCACGGGCACGGCCTCGCCGACCAACTCGATCGTCGCCGGCCTGCCCAACGCGGCCGGGCAGCCGACGGTCATGTCGGGTGACTCGCAGATCGTCGTCAACTTCACCCCTCCGAGCCTGAACGGTTCGCCGCTCGTCGCCTACAACGCCACGTGCATCTCGAGTGGCAATCCCACCGCGTTTGGGTCGGGATCGGGGTCTCCGGTCACCGCGACCGGCGCGCTCAACGGCCAGAGCTACAGCTGTCACGTCACCGCCGTGAACTCGATCGGTGACGGACCGGACTCGCCGCAGTCGGCCGCGGTCATCCCGGCCGGCGAGCCCGGCTTTCCCGCCCCTCCGACGATCGCGCCGGGGAACGGCAAGATGGTCGTGACCTTCGTTGCCCCCGTGAGCAACGGCGCGCCGATCACGTCGTACACCGCGACGTGCACGTCGACCGACGGCGGGGCGACGGGAAGCGCGACCGGCACCAGCTCACCGATCGACGTCACCGGCCTCACCAACGGGAACACCTACACCTGCGACGTGAGCGCGACGAACAGCGCCGGTCCCGGCCCCCACTCCGACGAGTCCGATCCGGCGGTGGCCAACGCCGTGCCGAACGCGCCGGGGACGCCGACCGTCGCCGGTGGAGCCTCGAGAGTCGTGGTCAGCTTCGTGCTGCCGGCCGACAACGGCAACGCGATCTTCAAGACGAGCGCGACGTGCACTTCGAGCAACGGTGGAGTCACCGGCACGCACGTGAACCAGCCGACGGATGCCGGCCAGACCTTCTCGCCGATCATCGTCACGGGTCTCACGAACGGCAAGAGCTACACGTGCAAGGTGACGGCGACGAACAGCGTCGGTACGAGCCCGACCTCTCCGGCATCGGCCGCAGTGGTGCCCCGGTCCGCGCCCGGTGCGCCCACCAGTGTCGTGGCGCTCTCGGGCAACGCGCCCGGAACTTCGGGGCCGGTGAACGTCTCGTTCGCCCCCGGCAACGCCTTGGGCAGCGCGATCACGTCGTTCCGGGCGACGTGCACCGACCTCTCAACCGGACTGCACTTCACCAAGTCGGGTCCGCACTCGCCGCTGGCGCTCACGGGTGTGCCCTCGGGCCACGCGGTGTCGTGCGTCGTCGTCGACATCAGCTTGGGCGGCACCAGCGTCAATTCGGCAGCATCGAAGGTCACCGAGGGTGCGCCCGGAGCACCGACGCTCACCAGGATCTTGGAGAAGAACCGTGCGGTGACGTTGTCGCTGCTCGCGCCCCCCGCCAACGGCAAGCCGATCACGCGCTACGTCGGGCGGTGCACGTCGACCAATGGCGGTGTCGCCCGGGGCTCGGCGAGTGCCGGCGGGCAGATCGTGGTGACGAACCTGAGCTTCGGCGCCTCGTACGTCTGCACGGTCACCGCCACGAACGCACGCGGTGAGGGCGCCGCGAGGAAGACCCCCGCGTTCTCGGTGTCGAAGTAGCCGCGGCGATCGCGCGATGCCGCGCGTCCGTCACGCCGATTGCAACACTGCACACTCCAATCACAGTCGCAGGCATGCGCCACACGCGCGCGCCGAGGCCTGGAACGAGTCGCGCGTTTGACGGTACGATCCGCTCCGGCTGCCGGGGTGGGGGGCAAGCGTGAGGCGCGTGTTGGGGTTCGCTCGTAGCCGAGCGGTTCAGGCGGGGCTCGTCGGCGGAGTCGTGATCGCCGTCGTGCTGGCGCTGGCCGCGCCTGCATACCCGTGCGTGGCGACCGCGACGGGAACGACGGCGTGCTCGAACACCGACCACCTCGTGCAGTGGTCGCTCGCGAACGGGCCGCTGGGCGGAACGATGGTGGTCGGCACCGTGGTCGAGCAGATCGGTCCCGACGTGTACCCGGTCACCGGATTCTCCGCGACGGTCGCGCCGAACACCACGACGACCGGAACGTCGGTGGTCGCGGGCTTCGAGACCAACCTCACCGGGTTGCTCCAACTCACCGTGTGGGTCCGCTGGCCCGACGACAACTTCCAGCAGCAGGTATACGCATCCGTCGACCTCGGAAGGGCGTGCCCCGGGTCGAGTCCTCCGACGACGACCACTACCACCACGTCGACGACGACCACGTCCACGACGTATCCGACGTCGACGACGTATCCGACGTCGACCACCTATCCGACGTCGACCACGTATCCGACGTCGACGACGTATCCGGTGACGACGACGACGTATTCGACGCCGCCGATCTGTCACGACGTGTCGGCCGCGCCCGGTGACGGTCGCGCTGTCGTGCGCTGGACACCGCCCGACAACTCCGCGGTCACCGACTACGTCGTCACGCCCTACCTCGGCTCGTCGGCCCTGTCATCGCACGTCGTCCGAGCCGCGCACACCACCGAAGTCGTCTCCGGTCTCACCAACGGCAAGACCTACCGATTCCGCGTCACCGCCGAGACCAACCACCGCACCGGTCCGGCATCGGGCCCGACCAACGCGATCACCATCGGCGTCCCCACCGCACCGTCATCGGTGCACGCGGTACCGCATGCCGGCAAGACCACCGTCCGTTGGAACGCGCCCAGCACCGCGAACGGCTCGCGGATCACCGCCTACATCGTCACGCCCTACCACGACGGCGTCGCGCTCCCGGCCCGAGTGCTCTCCCCGCACTCCACCCAGGCCAAGATCACCGGCCTCACCCCCGGCCGCCGCTA
>CAZLEC010000408.1:0-4635 GCA_964558245.1 uncultured Burkholderiales bacterium
CCACCGTGTCGCAGCCGTCATCCGTCGCCGCCCCCGTCTTCCACTACTGCCAGCCAACTGGGTGGGGGTCAGCCGCACCCCAGCGTCCGCAAACCACTCCCGAGCGCGGAGGTCGCGATGGCGTGGTTTCGATCGGGCGTGGATACTCAGGCCGTGGGCAGTGGTGTGGACCCGGCAGGGTCAGATCTCGAAACGATCGACCTCGGCGACGGTGTCGACAGGTTGCGATCTCGACCGGGTTGTTTCGCGTATCGCCGTCGGGCCGTCATTCTCGTTGTGTCGATTGCGGTTGTCGCGGTTAGCGGGCTGTCGTTCGCGGCGATGCGGTCGGGGCACCATCGCAGTCGATCAGCGGGCAAGCCTGCCGCTCGAACGTCTCTCTCGCCCGGCCCGACAAGCGGACCGAGTTCACCGGTCCGTTCGAACGAGCCGCTCCTGGGTTGGTTCTACCCAGTGGCTGATCGGACCGACACGACGACGATTGTCTTGCCGACGGGCACACTGTCGGGTGGTGTGTCCAAAGGAATCGGAGGGCTTGGCGCGGTCCTTTCCGGGACAGTGACACCGAAACACACTGCCGCGTGCTGCGCGCTCGGCTTCAGTATCGAGCACGCCGCGCCGAGCGACCTCTTCGCAACGCTCGGACCGAACGCAATCTCCACTCCCGTGTTGGTGTCGGCGGCGCACGCAGTAGAACCCAACCTCAACCACGTCGCAGGCCGAGTCGGCATCTTGTCTACAGGTGACTGGACATTGATCGCGTCGTTCGAGAACGGTGATCACACAGCTGCCGCTGACACGATCGTCGCCAAGCTCCTTGACTCCTGGCATCTGCGCTCGACCCCGAACGGAGCAGTGCTCCGAGTGGCCGCCAACAGCACCATCGACAGCTCAGAGGCAGACTTCGGGCGCATCCCCGACCTCACGGACAAGTCCGTTGACCTGATTCAGGCCGAGCCGTGCCCAGCTCTAATCGGCACCACTCCAACAACGTTCAAAGGTACCGCCGCGGACACGACCGGAGCCTGGTGTCAACACGGCCTCCTGGTCCGCATCGAAGGACCACGAACGTACGTGCAGAGTGTCGTCGCGGACCTCAAGGTCAATGTCGAACCGAACCTGTAACGACCGGAATCGATAGGACGATCAACGGCAAGAAGTACCCGCTTCGGAACACCCGCGCACCTCCAGAGGGGACAGGGTCGAGCGCCACCCCAGTGTCCGCTATTGGCGCTTGACGGGCGACACGTAGGCTTTGCGAGGTGTTCACGCGATACCGTAGGCGTGTGCGCGGTCGCGACGACGCGGCGACTGGTCCCCGCTCACCGGGTCGCGCGCTTCGGATCAATGCCTTGCTGTTGCACTGGCTGGGCGTGCTAGTGGTTGCGAGCATTTTGTTGTCTGCTTGCCACAGCACCGGCGTCTCGTTGGTCGCGCAGGTGCCCGCATCTCAGCCATGCGTTGGCGCACACGAGGCGTTGCGTCAGCCGATCGACGGTTTTAGTGCTGCGGTCGGTCCGGGCGGGCGGCTCGCGCTCGGGAGCCGAATCGGCCCGGTCTTCACCTTGCAACGCGACGCACACGGTTCCGTGCTACCGATGAAGTTCCTGTGGCTCGTCAAAGCCGCTTCCGGCACTCCTGTGGCGCTGACGGCGCGTGCGCTGAAGACGAACAGCTTGATCGATTGGGTTGCGATAGATCCGACAACGAAGAAAGCATCGACCACGAAGGACTTCTGGGCGCTCGTGCAGCCTCTCGATCCGCGGCGAAAGTCGAAGTGGGGAGATGTTCCTTCGTTACTGTCGATTCGAACGCCGGGCTGCTACGAGGTGGTCACCACAGTTCAGAGGACCCGGCAAACGTTCCGCCTCCAGGCCACGAAGTAGGCGACGGACCGCAGGTCTTGTGCCAGGCCGCTAGGGCGCACCCCTCGGAGTGGACTGAATCGATGCGCCACCCCAGTGTCCCCAAACCACTCCCGAGACGCTTGGCGTCGCTGTACTTGCAGCAATACGCGGCTTCGATAAGCCGTGCGCAACAGACGGGCCGACAGATCTCTACCTGGAGATCCCGTTTGCGTCGTTGAGCGGATCGCACAGCTTGTGAACCTGAGCAACCGACGCCACGATGACGGCCGCGTTCTCGTCGAGCACGCCCGCCGCGAGTGCGTCAAGGGCGCGTGCGTCGGCGCTCCACTTCTTATTTTCCTTCGCAGCCGTCCTCGCCTGTCCTGCCGCCTGGCTGATCTGGTCGAGCCGTTGTCGGGACGTGAACGCAATCTTCTTGGCGGATTTGGTCGGAAATACGAACTCAAAACCCATGCATGCGAACGACGCGTTCAGATGCGCGTCTTGGGTGCGGTTCCGGATCGTCCCCGAACCACACGCGGCGAGTCCGATCAGCAACGCCAGCGAGTACGCGACCTGCTTCATGCCGCCGACAAGGCTATGCCCACTCAAACGGTTTCGCAGGCGGGCCTAGGGCGAACGCCATCACGCACCCGAGTGTCCGTAAACCACTCCTGAGGCGCCCAAATGCACACCTGCGACGATACGTAGGCGCTCGCACGTTCTACGGTGACACTCCGTTTGCCTTGTTGAGCGGGTCGCACACCTTCCGAACGTTGGCAACCGCTGCATTCATCTCGGCGAGGTTCCTACTGCCCTGGAGCGCGTTGAGAGCGCGTGCCTCCGCGCTCCACTTGCTGTCTTCTGATGCCGCCTTCCGAGCCCATCCGACCGCCTGGCTCATCTGGTCGTATCTTTGCTGGGGCGTAAACGCGACCTTCTCGCCAGCCGTCGCCGGAAAGACGAACCGAAAACTCATGCATGCGAACGACGCGCTCAGATGCGCGTCCTGGGCGTGGGGCAGCGCCGCACTGCAGCCAGAGGCGACAAGTCCGACCATCAACACCACAACCCAACTGCGCCGCTTCATGCAGGTACTTACGCTACGCCTTGTCGCAAGGCTGTCGCGAGCCGTTACGAGATGCGGTCGCCCACCCGAGTGCGCTATCCCCCGGCGGTCTCTACGGCTCGATTGGAGCGCCTTCGGTCGCCCGCGCGCGTTGTGTCCCGCGGCGGAGGCGTCGCGTGCACAGGTTACGTGCAGGCCTCGGAGATACCTGACCCCAGCCTGACCCGCCCGGCTGGCGGTGCTGTTGGTGCTAGCGGCATGACCGCCGTATCAACGGCATGGCGACCGCGTGATGCTTCTGCACAGTGCGCTGCTAAGTCCGTTGCGCAGCGCGCGGCGAACAGCTGACTCCGCAACTCACTCAGACGGACTGCGACGACATTGAGTCGGTCTCACCGTCGGCGCGTCCGTACATGTCCGTTGTCAATCGGACGCGCGACAACGTGACGACGGCGCGATCGGGCGTGTCGAGTGCTCTGCTGATGCTGCTTAGCGGCGTTCGCCCGACGGGCGCAACTACAAGCGCACGTTCCGATCGCGCCGAGAGGCCGACGCGTACGAAGCCCGCGAGCTCGCCGACCGCAGCCGCGGCGCCTGGATCGATCCGAGGCTGTCACCTGCCGAGGTATCAAGCTGCCGCGGGTCGCGCCGAGGCCGCGTGTCATCGTCGGGCCCGACGAGATCCACCGCCTGGCCGACGCGATCGCGCCCGAGTACCGGGCGATGGTGTTCGTCGCAGGTGAGCTCGGCTTCGGTGGGGTGAGTGCGCCGGGCTCCAGGTTCGAGACGTCGACGCACTCCGGCGCACGGTGACCGTCCGCCTCAACGTGGGCGAGGTGCGCGGCGCGCTCGACATCGGCGAGCCCAAGACCAACGCCGGGCGTCGCACCGTGGCTGCGTCGGCCCAGCTCATGGCGACGATCGCCGAGCACCTGCGCCGACGCGGTCTGACCGCACAGAACGCAGAGGCGTGGGTCTTCGCCGCGCCGGCTGGCGGGCCGCTGCTCTACTCGCACTTCCGTCAGCGCGTGTGGTTGCCCGCGGTGCGCAAGGCCGATCTCGAGGAGCTCACGTTCCACGGCCTGCGCCACGCCGCCGCGACCGCGTGGGTGGCCGCCGGGATCGATCTGCGCACCGCCCAGCACCGTCTCGGCCATGCGACGCCTCGGCTCGTCCTGGAGCTGTATGCGTACGCCACGAGCGAAGCTGATCGAGCCGCGCCCGACCTCATGGGCGCCCGCTTGTTCGGCAATGGCGACGCGCTCGGCGCGCGTCGCGCGCCATAGACGCGCCATGGAATCTCCCGGCGGAAGCCCGCATCACGCCCTGCGATGCGGTTGACCTGCACTTCCACGAGAGCCGGAGAGGAGACTCGAACTCCTGGCCTGCTCATTACGAGTGAGCTGCTCTACCGTCTGAGCTACTCCGGCGACGGAGCGGACAGCATACAGAGCATTCAGACCGGCCTTGCCGATGGCAGCGACAGCAGCAGATGGGTCAGCCGCACGAGGCCCTTCTCGTTGATCAGGAACGCCTCGCGCGCCCGGCGACACTCGTCGAGCGCGGCCGCGGCCGCGCGGGGCGGCACCCGGAGGCGCGGCCGATCCCCGTTGAGCGGGGGCGCGGGATCGGCGAGCACGTCGCGGTACACCGTCTCCAGCGCAGTCACACCTTCGAGCAGAAGATCGATGCGAGTGCGCCGCGACTCGCGCCGTTGCC
>CAZLEC010000409.1:0-4634 GCA_964558245.1 uncultured Burkholderiales bacterium
GCCGGCTCCAGCGCGCGCCACCACGAGCGCATGCCTCCCGCGCGACCCGTTCCGCCTCGAGCTGCACGCCGAGGAGCCGGTACGCGGCGCGGTAGGCATGCTCGTAGAGGCGTTCGAACTCGGTGGCGAAGGTGTCGGGCAAGCCGAGCGCGACCGCGTTCGTACGAGCCGCGCCCACCTCTGCTATCTCCATGCGCACGCACTTCCCACGCTGGAGCCGATCCTTCTGATCGCCGACCGACGCGGCACCGCTACGGGCGTGCCGCCGGGATCAGTAGATCAGATCGGTGCCGCAAATGCTCCTCGGTGACGCCCGGCGATCACCGCTTGCGGGCGGTGCACTGTCGACCGGCGTTGATGCACGTCCGTACGAGACGCTGGAGCTCCGTCGGCACCCACGCGTTGAAGAAGTCGGCGTGACCCGAGTACTGACCACCCGACGCGAGCGACACTCCCGGGCCGCCGGTGGTGGGGTAGTGCACGTTCACCCGTACCCGCGGGATCGGAACCGGGAAGCCGGCCGGGCAGGTGCCGTTCGCGTTGTGGTAGGCGAGATGACTCTTGTGGTCGGGCGAGTCGAGGGTCGTGCCGTTCCAGCAGTCGGGGAAATTGATGTGGATCGTGAGTGTCGGGCCCGGGCACGTGGGCGCGGCCGACGACATGTCGACGTCCTCCTCGGCGCCGCAGTTCCACGCGACGACGCTGAGGCTCTGCGGAGTCGTGGCCTCCGCGTTCCCGGCGACGACCTCGAGGCCGCGCGGGATGGTCTTGATCGTCCGGAACGGCTTGCCTGCGTTCTGGTAGTAGACGTTGGTGAACGTCGGCTGCACGGGCACGCCGTTGACCATGAGGCTCGGCACCCAGTAACCCGAGAGATCGTCGTGGTTGACGCACGTGGAGCCGCCCGCCGCGAGCGACGTCAGGGTGGTCGCCGCGTTCGTCGTGACGTTGCCGAAGAAGTCGTGCGAGTGGCTCGCTCCCGGCTGATTCGGGTGGACGATCGGATCGTCGGGCAACGTGTGCGTGAACGTGCACTTGGTGATGAACCGCGCCGGGCGGCGCGCGGCGCGGGCCGCGGCAGCGGGCGTCGGCACATGACTCGCCGCGCCCGACGACACCGCGTTGAGGCCGAAGCCCACCAACATCGCGCTCGTACCCAATGCGACGATTGCCGTGACCCGACCTACCCGCATGTCCACCCCTCTTGTGTCAGTTGCACCCGATTCGCCCTATTCGAGCGTCAGTGCGTGCGCGCGTTGCCGGCCGCCGCGCGCGCACGGGGACCCGAACAGCAATCGTTCGGGTCCCCTGCGAGGAAACACTTCGGAGTCGGTGCCGGCAAACATTCGCCGGTCGGCCCTACTTGATGGTGGCCTTGGTTCCCACCTTGAGCGTCAGCGTCGCCTTGGTGAGCGGGCAGCCATTGGGCTTGAACGCACCGACCATGGTGAGCGTCTTCCCGACGAACTGTCCTTTCGTCACCTTGGCCGTGGCCTTGTAGACCGCGGAGCCGGCCGGGGTGAGGGTCAGCACGCCCAGCGTCGACTTGGTCTTGGTCGAGGCCCACGTGATCGATCCGCCGGTCTGGGTGATCTTCGGCGGCTTGGTGAGCAACAGCGTGCAGTTCGAAGCCGGCGTGGTCTTGATCACGGGAAGCGCGATAACGCCGCTCACGATCTTCGTCGTGCCCGTGCACCCGGAAAGCGTGCCTTTGAGCGTGACGTTCGACTTCGCCGTCTTCGGCGCGGCCGGCACTGCCGGTGACCATGTCACCGCGCCGGTGAGCTTCGTGCACGTCAAACCAGTTGTCGCGGAACCCGCCGGTCCGCTCGCGAGCAAACCGATCGGCAGCACCACCGCCACCGCGAGAAGAACTCCTCCGACTTTGCGCATTGTGAACACTCCCTTTGTTCGATGATTTGTCACAGAAACTCACGCTGCGCCCGCAGCAAGCACCTGCCACCATCAGGAACCCACAACGCTCGAGTACGGCGTATCTGCGAAGCGACCGCCGCCTCTCAGACAAGACAATTGTGTTCGCCCCTCGACTCCGCACACAGAGCCGAAGGTCCACTCGTGGCCCGAGTTCGGCCCTACCTCCGCTCGAGTTGCACACGGCCGCCGATCGGGACCTTCGACCTCCGCGGGTGGTCCGTTCGCCGCTGGCCTCTGCTCCGGGGTACGACGACGATGCGAAGGAGTCGCTCCCCGAGGAGACACGCACATGACCGGTCAACGATGAAGGTCGCGGTGCTCGGAGCCGGCTCCTGGGGAACGACACTGGCGTCGTTGCTCTCGCTGCGTTCCGACACGACGATGTGGGCCCGCGAGCCCGAAGTCGTCGACGCGATCGCGCACCGGCACGAGAACCCGTTGTTCCTACCGGGATTCACACTTCCGGACCGGTTGCAGGCCGGCGACGACATGCAACGGGTGCTGCACGACGCGGCCGTGGTCGTGTTCGCAGTGCCGGCGCAACATTTCCGCTCGGTCGTGGAGCTCGCGCGGCCGTTCGTGCCGGCGCAGGCCGACCTCGTCAGCGTCACGAAGGGCATCGAGGCGGATACGTGCATGCGCATGACCGACATCGTCCGTCAAGTGCTCGAATGCGATCCCGATCGGATCTGCGTGCTCGCCGGGCCGAACCTCGCACGAGAGGTGATGGCCGGACACCCGTCGGCGACCGTCATCGCGTGCGGCGACGACACCCGCGCCGGGCGAGTGCAGCGCCTCTTCATGACCGACTCGCTCCGCGTCTACACGAACCCCGATGTGGTCGGTTGCGAGATCGGCGGCGCGGTCAAGAACGTCATCGCGATCGCGGCCGGCATGGCCGACGGTCTGGGTCACGGCTGGAACACGAAGGCCGCGCTCATCACGCGAGGGCTCGCCGAGCTCGCGCGGCTCGGCGTCGCGCTCGGCGGTGCGCCCCTCACCTTCCTCGGCCTCGCCGGCAACGGCGACCTGATCGCGACCTGCGCGAGCCCGCAGAGTCGGAACCGGGGAGTGGGCGAGCAGCTCGGAAGGGGCCGCGCGCTCGCGGAGATCCTCTCGACGATGCAGATGGTGGCCGAAGGCGTCGGGAGCACGCCGGGTGTGCTCACGCTCGCGGCCCGGTCGAACGTCGACATGCCGCTCTGTCTCGAGGTCGGAGCGGTCCTCAGGGGCGCGGTCGATCCGGCCGAGATCGTCGCCCGGCTCATGGCGCGCGAGGCGAAGTCGGAGCTACACGATCTGCACGCGTGACGCGCCCGAATCGTCCTAGATCGGGCGCTCGGCTCTCCACGCGGCGGTAATGACCATCGCCACCAAAATGAGCACAATCAACTCGAGAACGACGAACACGCCCCCACCCCCCACAAGTCGGACACGATCGTACGACGGGGACACAACCGCGAACAATGGGCCGGATGCACCTCCCCGACCGCACCATCACATGAAGCGGTTGTGACTGCCTGGGCGGCCCAGATGCTTCATCAGATGGTGCACTTCGCGACGCGGGTTGTGCCGGAGGGGAGTTGAGCGTATGATTTGAGCATTCGATCAACTCGACGCCGGAGGGCAGGTTGGCGAAGTCAGGGCGTCCGAGCCGGCCGGGTCCGGCGAAGGCCGACACCGCAGGAGCGACGCGCCGGGCGTTGGTGGACGCCGCGATCGAGAGCCTCCGCTTCGACGGCTTCGCAGGTGCGAGCGCGCGGGCGATCGGCACTCGCGCGGGCCTGAATCCGGGCTTGATCTTCTACCACTTCGGTTCGGTCGCCGATCTGCTCCTCGCGGCCCTGGCCGAGGTGAGCGCGCGGCGCATGGAGCAATACTCGGCCGCGGTCGACTCCGCGACGACGCCCGGCGAGTTGGTGACGGTCGCGGCGGGCATCTTCCGCGAGGACCTCGACGAGGGCTACGTCACCGTGCTCGTGGAGATGATCGCCGGCGCGAGCTCCTCGCCGGCGCTCGGTGAGCAAGTCGCGGCGCTGATCGCGCCCTGGCGGGCGTTCGCGCAACGCGCCATCGAGGCGATCGTCGCCGATTCGCCGCTCGCGGCTCTGGTTCCGGTCGGCGACGCCGCGCACGCGGTGGTTGCCCTGTACCTCGGCTTGGAGATGCTCAGCCATCTCGACGGCGACCGCGCCGCGGCGTTGCGCCTGTTCGATCGAGCCGGCCAGTTGGCATCGGTGTTCGGCATGACCGTGCCGAGCGCGCCGGCAAAGGAGACGACATGACAACGACCAACACGAAGACGATCCCCGGGGACGCGCGCACAGACACGGGCCTCGACGTCGTGACCGGCGCGTTCAGCTACAGCGGGCGAGCCATCGCTCGACGCCTACTGGCGGGCGACCGCCGGGTGCGCACGCTCACGGGCCACCCGCAACGCGCCGAGGCGGGCGCGGCGATCGAGGTGCGGCCGCTGTGCTTCTCCGACATGCCCGCGCTGGCACGGGATCTCGAAGGCGTCACCACGCTGTACAACACCTATTGGGTGCGATTCGCGCACGGCGACACGACGCATGCGCAGGCGATCGAGAACTCGAGAACACTGTTCCACGCGGCGCGCCAGGCCGGCGTGCAACGCATCGTGCACGTCAGCATCACCAATCCGACGATCGAGTCTCCGTACCCGTACTTCCGGGGGA
>CAZLEC010000410.1:0-4633 GCA_964558245.1 uncultured Burkholderiales bacterium
AGTCCCGGGGGGCGTACCAGATGACCAGCGCAAACGCGCTGGTCATCTTTTCGTTGCGGCCGAAAACACCGCGTTTGCAAACGGATTGCAAACGGGCTCAGCGAGAGCCGAGGACGCGCTCGAACGCAGCGGCCGCGCGGTCGAGCTCTTCCTCGTCGGGGTGCGGGTACGTCTGCAGGGTGAACGCGACGGAGGCGTGGCGCAGTCTCGCGCCGTTCAACTCTGACCGCGTGATCTCGCCGGCATCTGCTAAAGGCCGCCGCCGTGACCTTTGCAACTCTCGGGGTTGGTGCCGTTGGTGTCGCTTTGGCTTCCATCAGGGCAGGTCGTGTATCTCCAAGTTGTGCCGGAGACGTTCGCGCCGGTCAGGTTTGCGCCGGTCAGGTTCGCGTTAATCAGGTCCGCGGCGGAGAGGTCCGCGTTCGTCAGGTTCGTGTTGGTCAGGTTCGCTCCCGCGAGTTCTGCAGCCGGGCCTACGAGGTATCCCTTGACGAGACGCCATGAGGCGGGGAGTGCGTGGGGTTGTCCCACGATCCCGCCCGAAGAGACGCCTGTCAGATCGGTGCCCGACAGGTCGAGGCCGGTGAGGTTGGCTTTGGCCAGGACCGCCTGGGGTCCGATCAGGTAGCCGCCGATGAGTTGCCAGGGCGAGGGCAGGCTGTTCGGGTCCCCGACGATCCCGCCCGAGGAGACGAACCGCAGGTCGGCACCGGTGAGGGCCGCGCGGGTCAGGTTCGTGCGCGAGAGGTTCGCGCTGTACAGGATGCTGTACGAGAGATTCGCGCTCGACAGGTTCGCGCCCACGAGAGTCGCGTTGTCGAAGCTGCTGTGCCGCAGATCCGCGTTCGGCAACTTCGCGTTCGTGAGATCGGCGGACGCGAGGTCCGCGTGGCCAAGGTTCGCGCCCGAGAGGTTCGCATAGGACAGCACAGTGGCTGCGACGACTGCGCCGGACAGGTTCGCACGGCGTAGATCCGCGTGGTTCAAGTCGGTGCACACCTCATATACGAAGCAGCGCGCTCCCAGCCCATTCGAGACTGCGACCTGCGCGCGAGACAGGTTCGCGCCAACAAGATTCGCGAACCCCAAGTGCGAACCCGAGAACGAGGCTCCGGTCATATTCGCGTAGGAGAGATCGGCCTTGGAGAGGCTCGCAAACGAGAAGTTCGCCCCCGGCGCTGTCGTTCGGGCGAGGTTCGCGCCGTCGAGCCCCAGCGCGGACAGGTTGGCACCCGTCATGTTTGCTTCATACAGGTTCGCGCCGGTTAAGTCGGCACCGGTGAGGTTCGCGCGAGTCAGGTTCGCGAGGACAAGGTTCGCGTTGCGGAGCTTGGCGTAGGTGAGGTCCGCATGTGGCCCTGCCAAATAGCCGGCGACCAGCCGCCAAGGAGCGGGTAACGACTTCGGACTACCAACGATCCCACCCGAGCTCACTCCGCTCAGCGTGTCGCCATTGAACGCAGCGCGCGTGACGTTCGCGGCAGCGAGGCGAGCACGGCTCAGGTTCGCGCCCGACAACACCGCGTCCGTCAAGTTTGCCTTGGTCAGATTGGCGCCGCTCAGATTGGCCTTGCTCAGATTCGCGTGGCTGAGGTTCCGACCGTGCAGGTCACAGCCGTGCCAGTCGACAGCCGGATGTGGCGGCGCGGCGCAGTTGCCCGCCGCCGATGCCGCCGTGCCACCTGCGACGGCCAGCGCGGCGACCAGTGCGACGACGCACAACTGCGATATCCGGCGCTTGGGCATGCCCGGCGCCGGAGTCGCACAAGGTGCGGACACGTCCAGCATGCTCAGAAGTGTCGCACTACGGTGCGCGGATAACCATCTCCTCAAGCGACAATAAGGGACACTCGGGTGTGATCGGCGCTGTCGCACTTGGGACGCACGAGCCGCCGCGAACAGGCAAACTGGCGACATGCGGATCGCTCGGCGCTGGTGGCGCAGGCAGCCGTCGATGCGTCAACGCCGCCTCAGAATCTGGGCGGTTGTCGAGATCGTCGTGGTCCCGCTCGGCGTTTTCCGCTTTCACCGCTACGTCGATTCGGCGTTTCTGCCGCTCGCGATCAACGCTGCGATCATCGCCTTCGGGATCCTCGCTCTCGCCCTGATTCAGGAGTGGGGCCTGGCTTACCAGGAGCGGCACGCGGCGAGCCCGCGTCGGTGAAGTACCGATCCCGAAAGATCGCACTGAGTCACCGTCGGACGGGTTACGAGGCGAACGCGGATGCGTCGCTGGCTCGGGAGTGGTTTGCGGACGCTGGGGTGCATTCGGCGCTGTCCCTCGGCGCTGTGCCCGGCACGGTATTGCCGATTCCGCGCTTGGAAGTACGAACGCGGCGCCTGGCCGCGTTCATACCGGCAGAGGTGGTTACCAGGTGTTTCTGGGTCATTCGGAGAGCACATCGGTTGTGTGCAACCGGTCAGATGCCATCCATCGAGTCCGGTTCTCTCGGCGCGCGGTCAATGGGTTGGGTGGTGAGGTCCGATGGAATGACCAAGACGCGAAGGTGATGAGTGTGTGAACGACCATCACGGCGAATAGGCCAGCGGCGATCATGACTCCACCGAGCACCACGCCGAGCAACCAGGTCAGCACGACGCCCATGACGCCCTGGTACGGATGGGCAAGCCCGAAATCACGCCACCGATGATGAGCAGCGTGAACGTGTCCGCACTAGGCGATACGTGAGCGAGGACGGACAGGACAAAGCCTCGGTAGATCAATTCCTCGGTAACGCCCGCCGTGATCGCCACGAGCACCCACGTACGCCGTTCACCGACAGTACGGGGTAGAAGATCTGCGATGCCGCGCAAGCTGCGTGCGAGCTTGATGCGGCTCCCCGGTCGACTGGCCCTCCAGCGAACGAGAACGGCACCGAACACGACGCCGATCACTATCGGCAACAGGGACGGGATGATCGTCGCCGCCGACGTTGCGAGGCGGATGCCGGATGCCGGATGCCGGATGCCGGATGCCGGATGCCTCGCGATGATTCGCGAAGAAAAGCAGGACGACCACGAGTGAAAGGACGTACTTCCGAGGAAGCGAACTGCGGTAGTACCGCAATCTCGCCGACGGATCGTTCGCGACCTCCAGCCGAAATCGTTCGTAGCGCGATCGGCCGCGAATCGGGATGACGAATACGATGTAGGCGAACAGGAGCGCCGAGACGACTTCGACCGCACCGGTCACCGCGGAGCCGACCTGGTGAAGCCCCCACGAGACTCGGGTCGCATGACTTGCAGCGTACGGCGCCTATCGACTCACCCCGCAGACCGGAGGCGTATCTCGGGAGCGGTTTGCGGACGCTGGGGTGCGAACCGCGCTCGCTCGACTGCGCGCAACGACGGGCGGTCAACGACTTACTGTCACGGAACCGAAGCTCCATTTTCGGAGTCATACTGAAATCGTGATCGCAGGACGGCGTGGTCTGGGTGTGTGCCTCGCAGCGTTGATGCTCGGTGCGAGTTGCTCTGGTGGAAGCGGGAAGCACTCGGCTGAAACAACCACCATGCGGTCCGCGACGAACGATTCGGCCGTGTCGGTCGTCGTCGCCGGATTCAGAAGCCTTCCTTCGTTGAGCGACGCGCAACTCCGGGCTCATCTCGGCGCCGGGCTGCCGGCCAACTGGCTGCCAGTGGATTTCGGCGAAATGCGACTGTGGTACCCGCCCGGCTGGCAGGTGGTGTTCGGTTCGTGCTCCGGATCCGCCGCCGGGTGGATCGCCACGGACACAACGTACGACACATCCTGCCGCTCAGCACCCACCCTGATCCGCCTGGCTCGGTCGTCGACTACCCGGATAACCCGAACGCCGACGCGCACGATCAACGGTTACAACCTCTATGCGACATCTGTCGACAGCTATGTCGTCCCGCAACTTCGTGTCGCCATCACGCTGCGCGGACAAGCCGGTCAGCGCGTCCTCGAAACGCTGGCCTCATCGAGCCGAGCTGTCGCATCGAACTATCAGGGACCGACACCCTCGCACTGGCGCACGATCACGTCGCAGGGGCTTACGTTCAAGGTCCCGGCCACCTGGCCAACCACAACAATCGGTTCCGGGTGTTCGTTCCCGTACGGCAAAGTCGTGCTGCCAACTCCGGTTCCGTCTGGCCCGAGCGGGCCTCCGTCGTGCCCAGGCGGGCCAGATAGCTATTCGCTACCGCCGAACGGAGGACTTGAAGTCGCGAGGGTGGAGCCAATACCAGCGCACCCGCCGGATCCATCCGGCGCGTCGCTCGACATCTGGGCGACGTGGTACACGCTGCACCTCGGGATCGTCGTGCGCGTCGACCGCGCCCATGAGGTACAGATGCAGCTCGGACTCGAGCGAGACGGACGGATCGCCGCCGAGATCATCCATTCCATTCGCGCAGCCCGGTCCGCAGCGTGATCCTCGGGAGTGGTCAGCCGACTGTGAAGCCGCCGCGTCCCATCACAACGGACCGGACTGCAAACGGATTGCAAACGGTGAGATGAGCAATGGCGGTTCGGCACGGATGAGCGCAAACATGAACCCGCAGGTCATCGCGCGTCTACGAACATCAACGAACGCCCGCGGTCGGCCCAAGAGCGACTCTTAATCTGCAGGTTCCGGGTTCGAGTCCCGGGGGGCGTACCAGATGACCA
>CAZLEC010000411.1:0-4626 GCA_964558245.1 uncultured Burkholderiales bacterium
GTTCGGGCGTCGCCGCGAGGTCGCCGACGGGCGGGTCTGCAAGGTAGATCGCCTTGGCCCGCTCTGCGTAGCGGTCGAGGAGCGAGCGGTCCCGGATGACAACCGAACCGCGGGCCCACGAAGGCCAGACGCGCATACAACCACCCATCGCCGACGCGCTCGTGCGTCAGCATCGTTCGCCGCGGACCGTACACCTGTGGTCCTCCGGGATGAGCGAGTTCGGGTTCTGGGTGACCTTTGGCCCTGTGGGCTGCTCACGCGCAGAGGCATGATCGCGTCGTGGTAACGCTCGCGAGGTTTCGGCTGCGTCCCGGCGGGGCGCGACTGGCGGCGATGTTTGCCGTCGTTGCGGCTGCACTGGTCGCGTGCAGCTCAACAGGTCGGACCTCCGCGCCGACGACCACGGCCGAAGCGACGAGCGTGCCTTCGACGATCGCAACCACGACCCTCAGCACGTCCACCACGACGTCAAGTACCTCGACGACGCTCGGCGCGGAACCGCCGGCCGGGTCGATTCCGTTCATTACTCACGCGACGATTTCGCCACCATATGGCGTCTCCCCCGCGGGTAGCGGCTGCACACCGCACTCGACAACCGACCTCCCCGACGGGCGCTGGTTCGCCACGCTCAAGACCGTCGAGCCCGACGCGGGCACGCTCGGACTCGATCTCGCCTGCTTCTACGGCGGCAGCGCCGCGAACCACGCAGCTAAAGCCGCCGGCTACCCGGTCCCGGTCCCCAACGACCACTTCATCCACAACACGAACAACGTCTACACAGTGCGCGCCGTCTCGGACGTTGCGGTCGGACTCCTCGGCGCGAACCAGTCCGCCGTCACGTACTACCCGACCAAAACGGGGCTCGCCGCTGCGACGCCCGCGATCAACGACTGGGTCTGGATCGACGTGACACGAGGCTGGGCCGTAGCGATCCAACAGCAATACATCCCCTGAGCATCATCAGGCAATCGAGATCGCCATCGACGACCTCGGAATGGGCTACTCGTCACTCAGCCACCTCGCACCACACGCTCGCGGTATGCGCTTCCGGATACGCCCGCAGGAGACGGGCTCACCACCGTGTCCCAACCGGACGCCGAGAGGGCGATCATCCCGGCCGCATGCGACGGTGCTGCCCGTCGCTCCTACTCGCGTCGCGGCGCATATCCGGCGTTTGGGGATACCCGGGTGGCGGTATTCGGGGACGTGCGAAGTGTGACGTTGTTGGGATGCTCGAGCCCGGGGACGGTGGTCGGCGTCACCAAGAGCCTTGCCGTCGAGTTCGGACCCCACGACATCCGTGTGCTGGCCACCGCGCCGACACTCATCAAGACACGCGGAATCGACGCGGGTGCAGCCGCCTTCCGGGGCGCAACGCCGGGGCAACATGGTCGACTCATACGCACCGCGCCTCCCGCTTGACCGACACGGACTCGGCTCTGCGCGGTCGGCTTCGACTCAACCCAACAGAGCACCAAGACGTGAGTGCGACGCTGAAGGCGTCGCCATGATCGCTTCGCGCTGAACGCGAGTGTTCGACACCGAGAAGCGCCTGGGTCGCTACGAACTTGCGACGATCGACCAGGCCTTGCCGTTCCAGCGTTCGATCAGCGTCTTCTGCCGGTAGTAGCCACCAGTGTTGATCAGGGTGACCGACGCTCCGACCGCCAGGCAGGTTGTCGCGGTCTGGCAGGAGACGCTGTTGAACCAGCCGCCGATACCGGTGGCGGTACGAGCCGCGGCGATGATCACCCAGGCCTTGCCGTTCCAGCGTTCGACCAACGGGTGGGGTTGCGGTTCGCCGTTCGTGGCGTTGTCGAGGGAACCCACAGCAAAGCAGTCCGTCGAGCTCGCGCACGCCACCGTCGGCAGCGCCGCCGACCGGGCGGTCAACCGGGCGGGCGCCACCACCGTCCACGTCGTGCCATTCCCACGAGCAGTCCACGGGGCGGAACTATTGAGCAGGCCCGTATCTCCACTGCCGAGCGCGAGGCACGTCGTCCCGAACGGACACGCGACGCCTGTCAAGCGTGGGTTGGGTGCGGAAGGCCTCGTCCCGGCGACCATCGACCAGGTCTTGCCGTTCCAATGTTCGAACAGTGGGAGCGCCTCGCCCGCCACCGACGAGCTGTAATCACCGACGGCGGAGCAATTCTTCGTACTCACGCACGACACAGCTTCGAGCTCGGCCGGTGAGCCCCCGGGCTTCGGACTCGTGACGAGCGACCATTTTTGGCCGTTCCACCGTTCCACCAGTGTCTCGGCGCCCGTCGACCCCTGCCCGACGGCGAAGCAGAACGTCGCGCTCGTGCACGACACGGCATTCATCGCTGTGTAGGTGAGCTTCGGGCTCGCGACGATCGACCACGCCTTGCCGTTCCATTGCTCCACCAGCGCGGCTTGATGGCGATTGCTGTCCACGGAGTCGCCGACCGCAAAGCAATTCTTGACGCTCGTGCACGACACGCCGTTCAGCAAGCTGCTGGTGGCACCCGGCGCGTTGGGGATGGGCAATGCCGAGAAGGTCTTGCCGTTCCAGCGTCCCGCGAACGTGATGGCGGGGTTCGCGACCGGGGCGTTGGGACCGATCGATGTCGCGCCCACCACAAAGCACGACGTCGCGGTCTCGCACGACACACTGTTCAGAATGTTGGTCCTCTGGCCCGTCGGCGACGCGCTCCCGGCGGGTGAGACCAGCACGATCGTCGGCACTGCGATGCAGGCCATCGACGCGACGCCCAGCAGCGCCGCCATCATGACCCCCACCCATCGCCTTCCCCCGGCGGAACCACGAGACCGAACAGCCAAACCTCGCCAGCTCTGTTCCAGTTGCGGACGACACGCGCTTGGCCTCATGGTTCCTCCCAGTCTCGCGGCGCGGTCAGTCAACGCGAATCCAGCGGAGTCGGGGAGAGGCACTCATACCATCGACGAGGGCCGATAGTCCCGAAGCGTCCGTTAGCCCGAGCGCACCGCGAAACCATGCGCAGCGCGGCGTTCGAGAACCTGGACGCCGGCGGTTCCGTAAGTCAGATCGCCCGCTGAGACCAACTCGGTCAGAGGCGCGAACCGCGTCCCAGAACACGCGCCGAACACGGCAGTACCCCTCTCCCGGTTGTGCCGCACTGCCACGCTCGCGGCTGTTAGCACTCGGTGATCGATATCGCCGATAGCGATGCCTCGGTGCCGATGGCGATAGGTGACACCCTGGGACCGGGATTCGGGGACGCGCGTTCTGGGTCGTTGCGGGTGCCGGCGGGGCGTTGGTCTCGGCCAGCGCGATGCTGAAAGGCATGGAACCGGTTCTGCACCCGGACATCGCTTCGTTGGCGCCGCTTCTCGGTACGTGGTCGGGGCGAGGGCACGGCGAGTACCCGACGATCGAGCCGTTCGACTATGAGGAGTCAATCAGCTTCACCCACATCGGCAAACCGTTTCTTGCGTACACACAATCAACTCGTCATTGCACGGACGGCCGGTCCCTGCATTCCGAGAGTGGCTTCTGGCGCGTCCCCGAACCAGGCCGGATCGAACTCGTGGTTGCACACCCCAACGGGATCGTCGAGATAGCCGAAGGCACGCTCGAGGGCAACACGATGCGGCTCCGCTCGACCGTGGTCGGTCGAACCAGCTCGGCAAAGGACGTCACCGTGATCGAGCGCGACTGGGCGCTGGACGGAGGCGTGTTGGGCTACGCGTTGCGGATGACCGCCGTCGGACAGCCCCTGACCCATCACCTCGCCGCCGAACTCCGCCGCGTCGACTAACCCGGCTCACAGCGGTAGTCGCGTGTCGCACCAGTCCGGCGTCCTGGGATAGGGGCTGCAGCGTCGTTCGGGGACGCGCTTTCGGGGCGGGTCAGGGATGAGAGGACGTCATCCGTACACCCTCCCAGCACCCTGCAGTTGGTTACTGTCGCGGCCCCGACGGCGCGTGGGCGACGGTCGATCGACGGGAGGTTTCGTGATCAGGTTCGCCGACAAAGTCGCGATCGTGACGGGGGGAGGATCGGGCATCGGCCGCGCGACAGCGATACTGCTTGGTTCCCGCCAATCCTTCTCCTCGTTGTCGCGGTGGGGTTCACCGTGTACTGCCTGGTCGACATTGCACGCGCCGCCGCTGTCAGATATCTCTCGAAGTGGGCATGGGTGCTCATCTGCCTGATATCGGAGCCACTCGGTGGCATCGTGTACCTCATCGTCGGGCGAGACAATCGCGCTCGCCCGTGACGCGCCCGATCTGTCTGATCGGCGCTCGCCGCGCGCGCGAGCCCGACGCCTCGCTCTGCACGAATAGCGCCACACTGCCGGCGATCGGGGATACCCGGGGCGTGTGGTTCGGGGATGCACGTTCTGGGGCACCCGGCGGCGGGTTCTGTACGGTTCCGCCTGGTGGCGTAACACGCCGTTACCATCAGGGCAGTCTGGGCGCGCGGATGTGACGAAGGGAGTGAAGATGAACAGCGAGAATCTCGCGCTGCCTCCGGTTGTCGATCAAGACACGTTTCAAGCGCAGCTGGATGAGCTGCGGGTTCGGGAGAAGGCGCACACACACGAGGGCGACGCGATCGCTGCGGCCCGCCGCCAGTTGCCGATGGTCGAGGTGGACCGGGCGACGTCGCTGATC
>CAZLEC010000412.1:0-4619 GCA_964558245.1 uncultured Burkholderiales bacterium
TCACCCGACGAGCCCGACGACGACTGCCCGGACGTCCCGCTCGATCCCGACGACGACCCGCTCGATCCGCTGGACGCAGTCCCCGACGTTCCACCCGACGAGCCCGACGACGACCCGGCGCCCGACGACGACCCGCTCGATCCGCTGGACGCAGTCCCCGACGTCCCGCTCGATCCCGACGACGCAGTCCCCGACGACGAACTCGATGGAGCCTGGCCGTTCGGGTTGGCACACATGGCCCAGGCCGTGAGAGTCCACGGGCTCAACGACACGCCGGTCGCGGTCACCGTCCACCCAGTGGGTGTGGAGGGGCCGTGGCCTGGTGAGATTTGCGACGAGACAATGGAGAAGGCGCCGCTCGTGAACGGATTGATGGTCCCTCCGCCGCCGGTCGTGAACTCGCCGTACGCGCAATAGGCGGTCACGGTCTTCGTCACGGCCTTCGACGAAGCGCTGGTCGCGCTCACCGCATGGATGCCGTGCAGGTAGTCGTTCGCCGGAGGCGAGGTGACGGCACCGACATGCGCCGCCTCCACACCGATCCCGGTCGCGACGGCCAATATGGCGACTACGACCACGCGCATTCCCGAACCAAACAACTTCTTCATCGTGGCCCTTCCGTGTGGGACTTGGTGTCGGCCGAACGACTCCGCGGCCGAGGCTCGACACCGACGGTAAGAGTCCCGGTGCTGCGAGCTCTCAGTACCGGCTACTGAATTCGCGTTGTCCCGGATCGGGCGGCGAGTTCGATCTGCTCGAGCTTGCGGGCGCCGATGTCGAGAAGCGTCGCGATGGCGTCGGCGTCGACGTCGAGGCAGTCGGCGATGAGTGCGTCGTCGGCCCCCAGGGCCCGCAACCGCAGGCCGACTCGGTAGGCGCGCGGAAGCGCGTCGATGGCCTGGTCGTGCACCCGTCGATCGTGACCGACGACGTCGCAGACGGCATCAGTAGCGACCACTGAGTCGTAGGCGCGATCCGGGCCAGAATGGCGGGCATGGACAGATGGCCCATGGTCGGGCGAACCGAGGAGCAGGCCTACCTCGCGGAAGTGATCGCCGATCCCGACCAACCCGGCGTCGTCGTTGCGGGGCGCGCCGGGGTGGGCAAGACCCGCATCGTACGCGAGGTCGTCTCGTCACTTCCCGATCATCACGTGGAGCTCGTCACGGCCACAGTGTCGGCGAGCGCGCTGCCCTTCGGCGCGTTCGCCCGACTGCTGCCCGACGATCTCGTTTCGGTCGAACAGATCGATCTGCTCACGGTCATCGGACGCCACCTCGCTCGCCGCGCCGACGGTCGCCCGATCGTCTTGGTCGTCGACGACGTGCACCTCCTCGATGCCTTGTCGGCCGCCTTCGTGCACCACGTCGCCACCGCGGGATTGGCCACGGTGCTCCTCACGTTGCGCAGCGGGGAACCCGCACCCGACGCAGTGGTGACGTTGCATCGCGACGCGATCGTGGCCCGGTTGGAGCTGCAGCCGATCTCGCGAACCGAGTTCAACGCGCTCGTGGAGGTCGCGCTCGGCGGCCCGATCGAGGGTCTCACCCTCGAGCGATTGTGGTTGGTTACCGAAGGAAACGCGTTGTTCGTGCGCGAGCTCATGAGTGACGCGCTCGACGCGGGCACGCTGCGAAGCGACCACGGCGTCTGGCGCTGGACGGGCGGGATCGGCGTCGCGCCCCGCCTCCGCGAGACGGTGGCCGGTCGGCTCGGCGACCTGTCCGAAGCGGGGAGACGGTTGGTCGAGTTGCTCTCGGTCGGTGAACCGTTGAGCGTCGCCGACACCGACCGCCTCGCCGGCGATGCATCGGTCCTCGAGCTCGAGCGCCGCGGCCTCGTCACGGTCGAAACCGACCGACGCCGGTCCGAGGTTCGCCTTGCTCATCCGCTGTTCGGCGAGACAATACGCGCGGCCATGCCCGCTTCGCTGCGTCGTCGTCTCCATCACGACCTCGCGGAAAACTCCGTGCTGGCCGGCGTGCGTCGAAACGGCGATGCACTCCAAGTGGCGGTGTGGCGCGAAGCGGCGGGTGAGGCATCCGACCCGGAGTTGCTCGCCGAGGCCGCCCGGGACGCGAATTCACTGTCAGACCATCGCCTCGCCGAACGCCTCGCCCGCGCATCCGAGACCGCGGGCGGCGGGTTCCGCGCCCGGCTGCAACTGGGACGGGCGTTACTCGGCCAGGATCGTTTCGATGACGCCGAAGCCGTGCTCGCTCCGCTCGTCGGCGAGGAGGCGACCGACGAGGATCGTGAACAACTGGCTGACGGGCGCGTGATCGCGGTGGGATGGGGGCTCGGTCGCATCGACGACGGGCTCGAGATCTTCGAGGCGGCCGAGCGCGGCGTGACTGACCCGGCCGTCAAGGCATTGCTGCAAGCCCACCGCGCGACGCTGCTCAGCTACTGCGCCCGCTTCGGCGAGGCCGCCGAGCTCGGCGCGGCCGCGCTCGAGTCCGTCGACGACGACCGCGTCCGCGTCCGATCGCTGACATCAGTCGGTATCAGCATGGTCATGGCAGGCAGGATCGACGACGCGCTGAACCTCAGTGAGAAGTCCTTCGAGCCGGCCCTTCGGCTCCAGGACCGCCTCCCCCGCGCCCCGGAGTGGGTGGTGTCGATGCGTACCTCGGCACTGTTCCTCGCAGGCCGCTTCGACGAGGCGGTTGACCTCATGAACATGGCCATCGGCGCCATTCCCAATCTGGCACCCCAGACCCGCGCGCGTGCCAATACGTACCTTGGCCGCTTCGCTCTCGCGCAAGGCCGACCGCTGACCGCCGCCCGGCTTCTCAACGACGCGGCCGCGACCATCCGCGAATATCCGGTCGGTGTACCGGCAACGTGGTGCCTCGCGCTCGCGGCCGAAGCCCACGCGCTCCTCGGACAGCACGACCAAGCGAGCGCGGCGGCTGCGGAGGTCGCCGGCATGGCCCGCACCCAGGTCATCGCCTTCGAAGTCGACGAGCTACGCGCCCTGGCCTGGGTCGACGCACAAGGCGGGCGTACCTCCGCCGCGATCAATCAGCTGATGACTGCCGCCGACCTCGCGGCCTCCCGGGGCCAGCGCACCTTCGAGCTCGTGATTCTCCACGACCTGCTGCGCCTCGGCGAACACCGCGTCGCGAAGCGCGCCCAGGAACTCGCGCAGTACGTCGACGGCCCATGGTCGGCCGCAATCGAGGCCTACACAAACGCCGTTCTGTCCGGCGCTGCCGCCGACCTGGAGACTGCGGCCGGAGCCTTCACCGACATCGGCTCTTCGTTGGTCGCGGCCGAACTCTGGGCCGCAACCTCCGCCGCGCGTCAACGCGACGGCCTACCGGCGAGAGCCGCCGACGCCGCACGACGCTCGCGCGCGCTCGCCGAGCACTGCGAAGGCGCCCGCACCGAACCCCTCAACCGGACTGTCGCCCCAGTCGCGCTCAGCCGACGCGAACGCGAGATCGCGACACTCGCGGCCGACGGGACAACCAACGCCCAGATCGCCGACAACCTCTCCATCTCCGTACGAACCGTCGAAAGCCACCTCTACGCCGCCTTCGCCAAACTCGGCATCACCCACCGCAGCCAACTCACCGACACCCTCCAACAAGATTGACCAACTCGCAAAGACGAACCCGACCGCGCCCAAGATGCGGCTCGCGATCAGCCGCGGCCCGAAAGCAAGTCCCAAGACCGCTGACCCCCCTCTCATCGCGCGTGCTACTATGTAGCACATGGATCGAATCGGCGTCCGTGAGCTGCGCCAGCACGCCAGCCGCTACCTCGCGCGGGTCGTCGGAGGCGAGACGATTGAGGTGACCGATCGCGGGCGGCCCGTTGCACTGCTCGTTCCGGTGACGGCCGATTCGTGGAGCGACATGATCGCGGCGCGCAAGGTCGTGCTCGCAGCCGACGACGCCGATATCGCAGACGAAGCGCCCGCGGACTACGGCATCGATGCGTCGTCGGCGTTGTCGGCGATGCGTGCTGACGAACGGTGAAGCTCTACCTCGATTCGTCCGCGATCGTGAAGCTGGTCCAGCGCGAAGCCGAGTCGAACGCATTGCGCCGGTACTTGCGACGTCACGGCGACGACCGGCGCGTCATGAGCGCGCTCGCCCGGGTTGAAGTCGTCCGGGCGATTTCGGGCGGTGGCCCCGCGGCAATCGCCCACGCGCGTCGCCAGTTCGCACGCGTGGATGAGCTCGCGATCGATCGCGACCTGCTCGACACGGCTGCGACCATCGCGCCCGGAATGCTGCTGCGATCGCTCGACGCGATCCACCTTGCGAGCGCGCAGGCGCTCGCTCCCGATCTGCGCGCCGTCGTCACTTACGACCAGCGTATGGCCGCTGCCGGACACACGCTCGGCATGACGATCGAGGCGCCGAAGTAATCGAATCGCGGTCGCAGTCGCACAGACGCGGCCGGGCGACGAACTCACGCTTCTCGGCCGAATGGGAGCTTCTCACCCGCCGCGGCGATTGTGGTCGCTTGCAGGTGTCGCTGGCGGCGTAGTCCCTACTGATGCGCAGTTCGATCAACGTCCTTCTGAAACCGACGCCGGCGATTGCTCATGCGACCGCCGTCACCAATGACTCAAGGGCGCCGACGCCGTCGCTTCAACAGCG
>CAZLEC010000413.1:0-4618 GCA_964558245.1 uncultured Burkholderiales bacterium
CACTTCTCGATCGTGTCCGGAACCCGGCTCGCGATGCAAGACGCCATCGCGCTGGCCGCCGAGATCCAACGGATGCATACACCCCATGCGGCGTTCGCGTCCTACGAAGCAACCCGGCGCGCCGCGCTGCTACGCCCGCAGTCCGAGGCCCGTTTCAGCGCGCACTGGTTCGAGCACGTGACCCGTTACGCCGACTTGCCGAGTCCGGCGTTCTTCACGCTCCTCCGGGCCCGCCGCGATCCATTGCTCCCGCGGGTGCCTCCGAAGCTCTACGCCTCGGTCTACGCCGCCGTGGATCGGGTTGCGTTCATGCGCACGCTTCGCAGCTCGATCGGTCCGAAGGTGCGAGCGATGCACAGTCGCCGCGCGGCCGCGGCTTCGTCGCGCGGTGGCGGCTGATCAGCGGGCACGCGCGTGATCGGCCGCGCACCGGAGCGGACCCGCGAGTATCGGAATCATCATCTCGACAGCACCCGCTGGGACGGCGTGGTGCCTCGCGACGACGACATCGTGATCACGACCGCCTACAAGGCCGGCACGACGTGGACGCAGCGGATCGTCGCCGCCTTGGTGCTCGGGCCGGGTCCGATCGATCTGACGAGCGCGTCACCGTGGATCGATGCCCGCTTCCACGGGCCCGTCGAGACGTTGATGGCGGAGATCGAGGCTCAGCGGCACCGGCGGTTCATGAAGAGTCATCTCGCCGCCGACGGCGTGCGCTACTTCCCGCAGGCCAAGTACCTGGTGGTCGGGCGCGACACGCGCGACGTGTTCATGTCGCTGTGGAACCACTACTCGTCGTATACGGACCACATGTACGAGGTGCTCAACGACGCGGATCGGCCGGGGCCACCGTTTCCGCGCTGCCCCCCGACACCGGGACAGCTGTGGGCGCGTTGGATCGCCGAGGGTTGGTTCGAATGGGAGTCGGACGGCTGGCCGTTCTGGTCGCACCACCATCATCTGGCCACGTGGTGGGCCGCACGCGATGTTCCGAACATCATGTTCGTGCACTACGGCGACCTCCTGTCCGACACCGAGGCGGAGATGCGGCGCATCGCGGCGTTCCTCGAGATCGACGTCACCGAGGACGTGTGGCCCGCGTTGGTCGCCGACGTCGGCATCGACGCCATGCGCGAAGAGTCTCGAGCCGTTGGCGATCCGGAGTCAGAGAGCTTTCACGGCGGCGCCGCGCGCTTCTTCTACAAGGGAACCAATGGTCGCTGGCGCGACACGCTTACCGTTGAAGACCTCGCGATGTACGACCGGGCCGCATCGCCGCTCGACCCGACCCTCAGAACCTGGCTCGAAGGCGGGCGCCACGCGCTCGCCGGCTGACCGCGGCTCGGCACTGCCACTCCGTTCACTCCAGGGGCTGGTGCGCGATGGCGGACGGCTCGCGTCCCGCGAGCAACCAGCCCGCGGTGATCGCGAGCAGCGGCAGGCCCGCGAGGATGATCACGAGGTCGACGTACGGGACCTGCGTGAGCGGATGCAGATCGCTTCGGTGCCAGGCGATCAGCGCGAGATAGGCGCCGCCGGTCCCGAGCACCGCGCCGAGGAGTGCGAGGGCGCCCGCGGTGGCGCCGGTGATCGAACGCCGGGTGGTGCTGGTCGCCCCCGTTGCCGCGAGCGTTCGCAGCTCGTTGGCGGTTTCGCTGCGGATGAGGCCGACAGTCATGGCGAGCACGCCGAGCGCGACGAGGAGGCCCACTGCCGTGGCTCCGTTGCGCAGTCCCGCGGTCGACGATTTCTTCTCGCGGGTCTCGACGGTGAGACCGGCCTCGGCCGCCGTGCGTTGCGCCGAGTTGATCTGGGCGGTGGTGAGCGGCGACCGGGCCTGGATGAACCAGCCGGCGGTCACCGACTTCAGCCCGAACCTCTGCAGCCCGTGCGTGGTGAGCAGCGTGTCGGGCGCCGAGGTGTACGTCGGGAGCTCGAACCTCTGAATGGCCGGCCGCCAGTTGTCCGGGCCCTTGTCGACGGCCGGCCCGGGCGCCGGCTTGGCTCCGTTGACCCGGCACTTCGGTTGAGAGGAATCGCAAGGAGTAGGGCCGCCCGGCGCGACGACGGAGAAGCCGGCGAGGTCGGTTCGTCCGGTGACGAGGTCGGTGTTCGCGTTGATGGCGCTCGGACGGATTCCGTAGTGCGCGAGCAGCTCGGGCGTGGCCACGTAGAGCGGGACATCGCCGGTGATCTGGGTGCCCGTGTTGGCCCCGTGCTGCACGGTGGTCACTTTCCCCAAGGTGGCGGGGATCTGGGCCACGGCGCCGCCGGCCGATCCGGACGGCGCCACGGCGACGGATCCACCCGCGCCGGGTTCGCCGGGTCCGCCGGGTGAGTCGGGTGAGTCGGCCGAGACCGTCGGCGAGTTGGGATCGATCGCGGCGTCGATCGGGATGACCGCCTGCGCGTGCAGCGACGTCGCGAGCGCGTCGACACGGATTTGCAGCGAGTGAATTTCGGCGGCGGTGCGTTCGGGTACGACGGCAGATCCGTCGGGGCCCGAGCCGTTGCCGGAGTTGAGATACACGACGGCTTGATTACTCGCAAGATTTGCCTCGGCGGGGGGAATCGCCGCGGCGGCCGCGCTGACGGCGACGGTCGCCGCGATCGCGAGGGCCAGGCTGATGGCTCCCAGGGCCGCCGCCGATCGAGCTTGGTAGCGGGCCAGGTCGCGCAGCGCGAGACGCAACGCGATCGGCGCGCGCCGGCCGACCCGTCCGAGCCCCCGAATGAACAGCGGTCCGACGAACAACATCCCGAACGTGGTTGCGACCGTTCCGGCGATGATGAACAACGCGTTCGGATCTGAGTTGTTGCGATGGGAGAACGCGAGGCAGCCGACCCCGACGGCGAGCAGGAGCCCGCCGGCGCCGGCGAATCGGTGCGCGGGTTTGGGGGGCGACGGCCGGCCCGACAGTGACGCGACGATCGACGATCGCGCCGCCGAGCGCGCCGGCCACCAGGCGGCGACGACCGCGGTCACGACGGCAAGGACCATCGCGGCGAACACCGCCCACCACGGGAGGTGGAAGCGGTCGACTCGGTGCCCGACGAGCGTCTCGAAACGGGGCGCGAGCAAGAGCCACGTGAGCAGTCCGACGACGCCTCCAGCCGTTGAGCCCACCACGCCGACGACCGCGCCGTTCGCGACCATGGCCAGGCGCACGTGCCGGTTGGTCGCGCCGAGCGCGCCCAGCATGCCCAGCGCGCGCAGGCGGCGCTGGGCCATCACGGCGAAGCCGGCCGCGGCAACCAGGCCGACGAACAAGAGCCCGATGGTCTCGAGCGCGAGCACGACTACCGCGGCGGCGGTCTTGCCCAGCGAGCTGCGCGTCCCGATGCTCGTCGCGCCGCCGCTCGGTCGGAAGTTGTCGATCTGCGCGCGCGTGGCATTGAACAAGATCGTCACTTGTGCGGGCGGGTTGGCCTGGCCCGGCGCGACGAGCGCGAACTGGTCGCTCAGATCGAGGCCGTTCTCGACGATACCGACGACGCGGCGAGTGCGACCGTTGGCAACCAACGTGTCGCCGATGTGCACGTTGAACGTCGCGGCGGCGCCGGTGGTCATCGCGATCTCGTTCGCGCCGGTCGGAAAGCGCCCGGTGACCAGGCGCAACATCGGATGTCCGAACTTGCCGTTGGGGTCCTGTGCTCGCAGATCGAGTGAGCCGAGCGATCCGGGTATCCGGATGCTCTGGTGATCGATCTCGTCGACGGTGCCGAATGCGCGCCGCGCCGCGGCGACATTGGCGTGCACGTCACCCGAGAACGTCATGACGCTGTTCGCGGCCCCGAAACTCGCGTCCTGGGGTTGACCCGCGTTATCGGCGAGCGCAACTCCGACCGTGGTCGCGGCCACCGCGAACAGCACCAGCGCCAACACCAGCACCTGCTGGCGCCACTCACGCCGGAACAACCGCCACGACCACCGGAAGACCGCGCGTCGCGCGGGCCCACCGCCCGAGCCGGCCGCCTCCACGGGCGCCGGTCGCTCCTCGAGGGCGAGGCTCACCGCTTCGCTTCGGGCGCGAGCAGCGACTCTGGGCCGGCGGGCGGCATCGTCTGATCCACGACGCGACCGTCGCGGATGAACACCACCCGGTCGGCCCACGACGCGAGTTGCGCGTCGTGTGTCACGACGACACCGGCCACACCGCGCTGACACGCGGCGCGGATGAGGCGAATCACCCCTTCGGCGTTGGCGGAGTCGAGCGCACCCGATGGCTCGTCGGCCAGCAGGAGGTGCCGCTTGCCGACGACGGCGCGCGCGATCGCGACGCGTTGGCGCTCGCCACCCGAGAGCTCGTCGGGAAAACTCGAGGCGCGATCGGTGAGCCCGAGCTCCTCGAGTGCTTCCATGCCTGCGATGTGCGCCTTGCGCGCCCCGATGCCCTTGAAGACCGGAATGGATAGCGCCGTGGCGGCACCGATCGCTGGATTGCCCGTCACCGCGCCGGCAGTGAGGCCGGAGAGCATGCGGGTGACATTGTTCATCGCCCCGGTCAGGGTCCATGCGGTGCGCGAAGGATTGGTCGCGTCGCGCGGTGTTACCGTCGTCTTCAGCGCATCGGCAAAACGCTGCATTGCTGCCCGCTCGTCGTCCGAATAGAGG
>CAZLEC010000414.1:0-4601 GCA_964558245.1 uncultured Burkholderiales bacterium
ACCTCCACGAGATCGACCTGCCACGGCCAGAGCGCCGGGTCGCGGTCGCCGCCCCGGGTCGTGCAATCCCGGCTGACCAGGAGATGGGTGCGCGCCGCGTCGAGCTCCAGCGCGGTGAGCTCCACGAAGCCCAACGCATAGGACGCCATGTACCGAAGTGACTCGGAGTCACAGTCGTCGGCGAGGGTCAAGGCCTCGGCCAGCAGCCCGCGGGCTTCCTCGAAGCGACCGATGCCGCCTTGAATCCTCCCGATGGCCATCAGCGTGACGACCCGCTCCGTGAACTGCTCGGTCTCGTTGATGAGCGATAACGACTCGGTGGCGTCGGCGAGCGCGCTCCGCCAAGACCCCATACGCCGGCGCAGCTCGGCGCGCACGGCCAGCGGAGGGGCCAGGAGTCCGAGCGCGCTCTCCCGGCGCGCGTAGTCGATCATTCCTTCGACCAGACGCAACGCCGCGGCGAAGTCGTCACCCGAGCACAAGGCGAGAGCCGTGTACTCCGCGAGTCCCGAGTACTGCGGCCCGGGTCCGGTCGCGTCGAACACGTTGACGAAGGCCCGGAACACTTGCATCGCCTCGCGATGCTCGCCCATGAGACTGGCGACCAGCGCGCCGAGCAACTCGGCCACGAAGTGCATCGGACTGGTCGGGTCGAGGAGCTCGACGGCGCGTGCCGCCGAGCCGCGGGCCGATTCGTAGTGCATGCACGCGAGGGCCGGAAACACTGCCTGCGCGTAGAGCATCGCGGCCCGGTCTCGATCAACGACCTCGGTGGCCTCGGCCTCACGCGTGAGCTCCTGGAACACGTCGGCGAACGAACGAGAGCGTTGCGTCGTCAGGCGCTTCAACAGCACGTCCGCTCGCTGCTGCTGATCAGTCGCCATGGTGAGCGCGGTGTCGAGCACCTGGGCCGAACGTTCGATCTGGCCCGCCAACCAGTAGGCGTCGCCGGCTCTGAGCAAACGAGCAGCCCGCGTTCCGGACGCGGCGGTGAGCTCTGCGCTCCGCTCCAACGTCTCGGCGGCGACGGCGTACGCACCCCGCGCGTACGAGTATTCGCCCGCGCGCGCGAGCTCGTCGGCCGCGGCGGCGTCGGGCCCGTCAGTCGCACCCGCGAGATGCCACGCCCGTCTCGTCACGTCGGTGTCCCGGCGGAGCACCGCTGCGAGGCGGCGATGGGTGTCCCTGCGCGCTTCCGGGTCCATGGCCTGGTACACCGCAGCGCGCAGCAAGGGGTGTGTGAACACGAACAGTTGGTGGTCGTCGAGCCGGATGAACCCGCCGTCCACGAGCGTGCCGAGCAGCGTGTGCTTGTCGTCGATCGAGTCGGTGAGCGATCGCAGCACGCCGGGCTCGAGGGCACTGTCGACGGACGCGATCTCGAGAACGCGTCGAGCGCCCGACGGGAGTTGGTCGACGCGATGCAGGAAACCGGCCTCGACGGTCGGCGTCCGCAACAGCCAGCCGGAAAGGGGCGCGCGGCCTGCGCGCTGCTCCTCGTCGAGGCTCTCGGCCAGCTCCAAGAGCGCCAGGGGGTTCCCTGCGGTGTGCGCCGCGAGTTGGCGCGCAACGACCGGTTCGACTGCTCCGTCGAGCAGCTCGCATGCTTCCGAAGGCGTCAGCCCCTCCAGATCGAGCGTCGGAAGATTGGCCCGATCGAGCGCGCACGGTTCACCTTCTCGTCGCGCGAACACGATCGCGACCGAGTCGCTCTCGAGCCGGGTTCGGGCCAGGAGGAGGGCGTCGAGCGACGACTCGTCGGCCCACTGCGCGTCGTCGACCGCCACGAGCACGGGTCGCTCGTCGGCCAAGGCGCTGAGCGCGTCGAAGACGACCATCGCAACCTTGAATCGATCGGCCGGTACCGCACCTTCGACGAGTTGCGCGAACTGCGCCGACCGGTCGGGATGCTCGACGGCCTCACGCGTCGGCCACGCCTGCCTCAACAGGGTTTCCAGGAGCGCGAACGGTTGGCGCATTCCTCGGACGGAACACGTGGCCCGCAACACTGCACAGTCGCCGGCCTTGGCGACGGTCCAGTCCAACAGGCGTGACTTGCCGACACCGGGCGGTCCTCGCAAGACCAATGACACCGACCTGCGCTCGGCGGACGACTCGAGCGCGCGTGCGATCCGCCCGCACTCGGCCGTTCGGCCCACCAGCACGCGATCCCCGCAGTCCACGCGCATTCATCTTCCCAGACAACGCTGGAGCGGGCCAGTCCGGGATGGTCGTGTTCGCATGCCTTTGCGGCCACAAGATCACGTAATTCTACGGATGCGTGACCCTCGGCCGCCTCGGATTATGTAGAAGTGCCGAGGTATGAGATGGGCGCCCGAATCCGGCGGCAGCGGCGCGGCGCGGGTGTGATCGCAATCGGAATCGTGTTGGGCTGGTCGGGGTTCGGGTTGTTCATTCCGACATCGGCGGCGGCGTCGGCGTCATCGCCGTGTCACACACCGATCTATTCGGGACATTGGTCGGGAACGTGGGTCGAACAGGTGCCGGGAGGGCCGAGCGGTCCGCCGCCTCAGCCGGCGTCGGGCAGCTGGAGCGCCGACGTGACCGTCTCGATCGCGGATGTGGTGACGGGCTCGTTCTCGATGGCCCAGACGAACCCGAGCCCATCCCCGCTCTTCACGAGTGAGGTCCTGGCCGGGACGGTGTCGTGCCAGTCGAATCAGATACACGTCGACTTCCACGGCATCAACAACTACTTCCAGCTCGATGGACCGCTTTCGTCGGACGGCTTGTCTTCTTTCGGCACCTACCAGTTCGCCAACAATCAGGGCACGTTCCAGGGAAATGCGCCGGCGCCGAGTCAGAGCACATTGATCAGTTGCGCGAGTCCACAGGCGTGCAATCCGGCGGTCCGAGCATCGGCATCGGTGACGGCTCCGGGGCTCTCCCTAACTGTGGCCGGGACACCGGCCGCCGGTGCGGGGACGGTGCAGCTGACGATCGCGCCCGGGAAACTGGCTTGTCCGAAGCTCGTGCCGACGGTCCGTCCGGTCGCCGACCTCACCGATGCGGGGTTCGCGCCGTCCGATCGCTTGAAGGTGACCGCGACTGTCCCGTTGTTCTCGTCGAGCACCGCGGAGCAGGTGTGTTTCAGCTCGACCGTCCCGTTCAAGAGCCGGTCGAACCCGACGGCCGCGAAGGCCGGGACCGCGTTCCTGCTCGACTGTTCGAAGGTCGCGAATGTCGCGCCGTGCGTGATGTCGAGCAAGCAGGTGGGAAGCAATGTGCTGGTGCAGTTCGTCGTGCCGGGTGGTGATCCGACCTTTACGATCGATGTGCCCAGCGGTCGACAGCTCTGGCTGTCGCAATACGGGACGGGCAAGGTCGGCGCCGCGTTCGACGCACGATTCCAGACGAGAGGTGGCCTCGCGCCGTTCCATTGGAGTGTCGCATCGGGAAAACTGCCGGCGGGTTGCACGCTCAGTGCGACGACCGGAACGATCACCGGCACGCCGACCGTCAAAGGGACCTACAAGATCGTCATGCAAGCGAAGGACTCCGAGCGGCAGCAGAAGATCGCCACCCTGCCGGTCCCCATCACCATCACGTAACCGTCGGCGGGGCGCCGGGCGATCAGTCGGCGAGCGCCTCTGCGCCGAGGCCGGCGCGTGCGAGTACGTCACGGGAAACGCCGACGTCGCGCCATGCGCCGTAGCTGATGCCGCGTCTTGCCGCGAAGAGCTTTGCGTGCTCGACGAAGTCTCGCTCGAGGGCGTCGAACGCGTCATTGCCCGTCGGCAGGTGCCCCGCAAGTGCGAGCAGATACCGGTCGACCGCCAAGGCGCCGTCGGTGCCGATCGGTCCATGCGACGTTGCGACGCGGGTTCGAGGCCGGACTGACACGAGGACTCCTTCGAAGCAGTGCGCCGATCTTGCCTTCGACTGCATCGGGACACATCCGTAGAATTACGTATTGGCCCGGACCGGCTTCTGCGTGCCGCTCCGGTCGGTGCCCGCTCAGGGCTCGAGGTCGATCCCGAGGTGCAGGAGCCGGCGGACGAGATCGACCCGGTTGTGGATACCCAGCTTGCGGTAGGCGTTGAGTAGGTGTGATTCGACCGTGCGCACACTGATCCCGAAGTGACGACCGACCTGCGTGGTCGAGTGCCCGCGACCGATCGCGATGGCGATCTCGCGTTCGCGGTTGCTCAGGACCGCCAGCTGGGCGACCACCACAGGTCGACTCGGTGCGTGGGGCGAAGGTGGCTGGCGCGGCATCCGCCAATACTGCCTATGGCGGTGTCCCGTCGCATCAGTGAGATTACGGAACGTGTGAGACCGCGCCCGGCGTGCGTGTCTACGTGCTCTTCCACACGGGCTTGCGCTTCTCGGCGAAGGCGGTGGCGCCCTCCACCGCGTCGCCGCTGGCGAAGATCTGCACTGCGAGCTCGTTGGTGCGCTGCCAGCCGTCGGCCTCGGGCATCTCGGCCGCTTCTCGTACGAGCTGGCGGGAGAGCCGCACCGCGATCGGGGAGTTCTCGCCGATGCGCTCGGCGAGCGCGCTGGCCTCCGCGACCACCTGATCGACCGGCACGACGCGGTTCACGAGCCCGAGCGCGAGTGCGCGGTGGGCGTCGATC
>CAZLEC010000415.1:0-4588 GCA_964558245.1 uncultured Burkholderiales bacterium
CTTCGCGAACACGGTGTAGATGTCGCTCACACCGGCGTTGGTGATCCACAGCTTTTGGCCGCTGAGCACGTATTCGTCGCCGTCGCGAACGGCCCGCGTGCGCATGTTGGACACATCGCTGCCCGCGTCGGCCTCCGAGAGGCAGTACGACGCCTGGCACTCCCCCGCCGCGACCCGCGTGACGTACTTCTCCTTGAGCAGGTCGGAGCCGTGGTCGAGCACCGGTGTCATGGCGAGCTTCGAGATGAACGTGAACAACGACGAAGAAGCGCACACGCGTGCGATCTCCTCGACCGCGATCGCGTGCGCGAGGATGCCGCCGCCTTGCCCGCCGAACTTCTCCGGGAACGCGAGGCCCGCAAACCCGGCGGCGCGCCAGGCGTCCCAGCTCGCCCTCGGGTACTCCTCGCGCTCGTCGGCCGCCGCGGCATTGGGTGCGACGTGCTCCTCGGCCAGCCGCCGCAGCGACGCTCGCAACTCGACGAACTCGTCGGGAAGGACGAACGCGCTCACGCAGTCGAGCCTGCCCGCGACCGGAGCAGCTGCGACCGCCAGGCATCGACCGATGCGATCAGCTCCGCCATGCGCATCGGCAGCAACGCCTCGGGGACCGCGTCGACCAGCTCTCGGCGGCGGATGTAGTCGTGCGCGGCGTCGTGAACGAGGCGGGCGCGCAGATCCACGAAGTCGTCGTCGACGAGGCCGTCGTAGCCCAGCAGCGCGATCGCGGTGTCGATGTCGGCCATCACGGGCGCGCGCCCGAAATGGGCGGCGCGCTTGCCGGCGATCTCGGCGATCACGGCGACGACGTCGTCGCCGTGCTCGAGCGGCGACATCGTGAGCGCGCCGCGGGCCCGGCCCGCGAGCGTGTACGCGTAGCCGACGTTGGGCCCCGGACGGCCGCGCAGCGAGCCCGCGGTGGTCGCGCGGCCGAGATCACCCGGGCGATCGGCGCGCCAGTCGCGGGCAGGAGGCGGCGCGAGGCCCGGCGGCAGGTTCTGCTGCTGGCGGGGAAGGTCGGCGAGCTCCGACGGCACGAACGGATCGGTGGGCATCGCCCACGAAGATAGCCGGAGCGGAGTTATACGCCGGAGCGGAGCAGGCCGAACTGGATCGAGTCGAGCAGCGCCTGCCACGAGGCCTCGATGATGTTCTCGTTGACGCCGATCGTCGTCCACGTCTGGTCGCCGTCGGTCGAGTCGATCAGCACACGAGTGACCGCGCCGGTCCCCTTCTGGGTGTCGAGCACGCGCACCTTGTAGTCGGTGAGGTGCACCCGCTCCAACGCCGGGAACCGACCGCCGAGCGCCTCGCGCAGCGCCCGGTCGAGCGCGTTCACCGGACCGTTGCCCTCTGCCGTCGCGATCGTGCGCTTCGTTCCGAGACGCACCTTCACCGTGGCTTCGGTCGTCACGGTCGCGCCGGTCTCGTCGGTCAGCGTCTCGACTCCGGCGCGATCGTCGGTGATCACCCGGAACGACTCCACGTGGAACCAGTCGGGTTCCCATCCCGTCGCGCGTCGCATGAGCAACTCGAGCGAGCCGTCGGCGACTTCGAAGTGGTAGCCCTCGTGTTCCAGGCGCTTGAGCTGCTCGACCACTTCGGCGAGCTGGGGGCCGTCGAGATCGAGGCCCAGCTCCTTCGCCTTGAGCACGAGCGTCGACTTCCCCGCGAGCTCCGACACGACGAAGCGCGTCCCGTTGCCGACGACGTCGGGAGACAGGTGCTCGTAGGCATCGGGTCGCTTCGCGATCGCGCTCATGTGCAGCCCGGCTTTGTGCGCGAAGGCGGAGTGGCCCACGTAGGCCGCCTGGGGGTTGAGCGGCATGTTCACCAGCTCGGCGACGTGATGCGCGACGGGCGTCAGGCGGTCCATGCGGTCGGCCGGGATCGTCTCGATCCCCATCTTCAGCGAGAGGTTCGGGATGATCGCGGTCAGGTTGCAGTTCCCGGTGCGCTCGCCGTAGCCGTTGATCGTGCCCTGCACCTGCGTCGCGCCGCCGAGCACGCCGGCGAGCGCGTTGGCCACCCCGGTTCCGCCGTCGTCGTGGAGGTGCACCGCGACGCGCACGTCGGAGCCGAGGTAGGTGACGACCTCGCGCACGATGCGCTCCACCTCGTGCGGGAGCGCACCGCCATTCGTGTCGCACAACACGACGTGCGACGCACCTTTCGTCGCGGCCGCTTCGAGCACGCGCAACGCGAACTCGGGATTGCGCTTGTACCCGTCGAAGAAGTGCTCGGCGTCGAACAACACGTTCATGCCCGCGCCGCGCAGGAACTCGACCGAGTCGGCGACCATCGCCTCGCCCTCGTCGAGGGTGGTACCGAGCGCCTCGAGCACGTGGTAGTCCCAGGCCTTGCCGACGATGCACGCGGTGCCGACGTTGGCCTCCACGAGGTGACGCAGCGTGTCGTCGCTGTCGACCTTGCCCTTCACGCGCCGGGTCGAGCCGAAGGCAACTAGCGTCGACGTGTTCAGCCGGAGGTCGGTCGGCGCGCGGCGGAACAGCTCGTCGTCTTTCGGGTTGGCGCCCGGCCAGCCCGCCTCGATGTAGTGCACGCCCAACCAGTCGAGCTGCTCGGCGATGCGCAGCTTGTCCTCGACGGTGAGCGAGATGCCCTCCAGTTGCGAGCCGTCGCGTAGCGTCGTGTCGTAGATCTCGACTCGGGTCGGGACGTCACTCATACGAGCTCACACCATTCCTTGTACTTGTCGACCTGGCCGCGAACTGCACGGGCGTACTCGTTCGCGATCACCTTGGTCATCGCACCCGGGCACGGGATCTGCCGGTCGTCGACGGAGTTGACCGCGCTCACCTCGGCCGCGGTGCCGCACACGAACATCTCGTCGGCGACGTACAGGTCGCTCCTCGACAGGTCGTCGACCCGCACCTCGAAGCCGTGGTCGTGTGCGATCGTCGTCACCGAGTCCTGCGTGATGCCCGGCAGCGCTCCCGCCGACACGGGCGGCGTCACGAGAACCCCGCGTCGCGCCACGAAGATGTTCTCGCCCGTGCACTCCGAGACGAGCCCGTCGGGATTGAGCATGATCGCCTCGTCGTAGCCGGCCTTCAGCGCCTCCACCTTGGCCAGCGACGAGTTCACGTAGTTGCCGGTGGTCTTCGAGAGCGGCGGCATCGTGTTGTGGTCGTGGCGCGTCCACGAGGAGATCTTCATGCGCACGCCCTTGCTCACCGCGTCGTCGCCGAGATAGGCGCCCCACGGCCAGCACGCGATCGACACGTCGACCTCGCAGGGAAGCGTGTTGAGACCCATCTCCCCGTAGCCGTAGTACGCGATCGGCCGGATGTAACACGACGGCAGACCCGTCGCGCGCACGGTGTCCTTCACCGCCTTCACGATCTGATCGACGGTGTACGGGATCTCCATCATCATGATCCGGGCCGAGTTGAACAACCGCTCGACGTGCTCGGTCAGGCGGAAGACGGCCGGGCCCCGATCGGTCTCGTACGCACGGATGCCTTCGAACACACCGGTGCCGTAGTGCAGCGTGTGCGTGAGCACGTGGATGCGCGCGTCGGCCCACGGGACGAGCTCGCCGTTCATCCAGATCTTGTCGGTGGGCGTGATGGGCATCATCGAACCTTTCGTTCGCGCACGAGTCAGCAAGCGGCGGCGATCGCGTCGCCGATCTGGGTGGTCGAGCCTTCTACATCGTCCGTCTTGTCGACGGCTTCCAGGATTCGGGCCGAGGCCTCGGTCTCCCCGAGGAAATCACACATCATCGCGGCCGAGATCACGGCCGCCCGGGGATCGGCCTGCCCGGTGCCGGCGATGTCGGGCGCGGAGCCGTGGACCGGCTCGAAGAGACTCGGCCCGGTGCGGGCCGGGTTGAGGTTGGCGGAGGCCGCGCGGCCGATGCCGCCCGCAACCGCGCCGCCGAGGTCGGTGAGGATGTCGCCGAAGAGGTTGTCGGTGACGATCACGTCGTACCGACCCGGATCCTGCACCATGTAGATGCAAGCTGCGTCGACGTGGTTGTACGCCGTTGCAATGTCGGAGTACTCGCCGGAAACGGCGTCGAAGGTGCGTTGCCAGAGGTCACCCGCGAACGTGAGCACGTTGGTCTTGTGCACGAGCGTGAGGTGCTTCGCGGCCCGGCCGCGCGCGAGGTCGAACGCGAAGCGGACGCACCGCTCCACGCCCAGGCGCGTGTTGACCGACCCCTGGGTCGCGACCTCGTGCGGCGTGCCGTGACGCAAGAACCCGCCCTCTCCGGCATAGGTACCTTCGGTGTTCTCGCGGACGACGAGAAAATCGACGCCGTCGTTGTGGCGTCCGGGGCCCGCTTTGAACGGCCGCAGGTTCACGTAGAGATCGAGCGCGAAGCGCATCTTGAGGAGCAGGCCGCGTTCGAGCACACCGGGCGGGACCTCCGGCGTACCGACCGCGCCGAGGAGGATCGCGTCGTATCCACGGAGCTCCTCGAGGATCGCGTCGGGGAGCACCTCGCCGGTTGCGAGATAACGCCGCCCGCCGAGGTCGTAGTCGGTCGTGTCGAGTACGACTCCCGCGGCGCGCACGACCTTCAGCGCCTCCGCGGTGACCTCCGGGCCGATGCCGT
>CAZLEC010000416.1:0-4564 GCA_964558245.1 uncultured Burkholderiales bacterium
GCCGACGGCGATTGCCTTCGCACCGCTGATGCCGCTCACGGGCACGGGAGCCTTCGCGTTCACGAGCGAGTTGTTGCCCAACTGGCCGGTCGAGTTCAGCCCCCAACACTTCACCGTGCCGCCCACCAACAACGCGCACGAGTGATACGTGCCCGCCGCGATCGCGGTGACGCCACTGAGGCCCGACACCGCGACCGGAACCGTCGAGTTCGTGAGCGACCGGTTGCCCAGCTGCCCGTAGGTGTTCTGCCCCCAGCAATCCACCGTGCCGCCCACGATCAAGGCGCACGAATGGCGAGCACCGGCCGCGATCGCCGTCGCGCCGGTCAGGCCGAACACCGACACGGGAACCTTCGACGTTGCGAGCGAATTGTTCCCGAGCTGGCCCGAGCTGTTGAGCCCCCAACACTGCACGGTGCCACCGACCGACAGCGCGCACGAGTGGAACGTGCCGGCCGCGATCGCGGTGATCGCGAACACCGCAGAAGTCACCGGCGTCTTCGCGTTGGTGAGCGAGTTGTTGCCGAGCTGACCGGAGCTGTCGAGGCCCCAACACTTCACGGTTCCCGCCGACAGCACGCACGCATGACTGCCGCCCACCGCGATCTTCGCGCTGCCGGTCGTCCCCTCGACCGCCGCCGCGCCCACCGGTGCGCTCACCGCACCGAACGGCGCGACAACGACGACCGACGCCAACATCGCGACGACCACCACAAGTCGCGAGACCTGCCGGCGTCCGCGGTCGATACGACCAGCGCTCACGCCCACCCCCACTCGACTCCGCCGAACAACGGCGAGCGTACCCGGGGATCACCTGGGACAAACGGGCCGGCGCTCACACGCTGATCCTCCCGATCGTGTCGTTCCCAGAATTCGTGAACCAGATGGCGCCGTCGGGCCCCGCCGCGATTCCGTCCGGGTAGGAGATCGACGGATCGGTGTAGTTGGTGATCGTTCCGTCGGTGGTGATACGGCCGATGGAGCTGTTGGCGTAGTTGGTGAACCAGAGCGCGCCGTCGGAGCCGGCGACGATGTCGATCGGGCTCTGCACGCTCGGAGCGCGGTAGTTCGTGATCGTCCCGTCGGTTGCGATCCGACCGATGGAGTTGTTTCCCGGGTTGGTGAACCACAGCGCGCCGTCGGGACCGGGCGTGATGCTCAGCGGGGCGACGACGGTGGAGTCTCCGTAGAAGCTCAGCTGCCCCCCGGCGGTCACGCGCCCGATCGAGCTCCCGTAGAAGTTGGCGAACCACATCGCGCCGTCAGGTCCGGCCGTGATCCCCTGAGGATCCTGGATGGCCGAGTTGTAGAAGACGTTCACGCCCCCGTTGTTCGAGACCCAGCCCACCGAGTTGCTTGCACTGTTCGTGAACCACATGACCCCAGCCGGTCCGCCCGCGACACGGAACGGGCTCGCGATCCTCGGGTCGCTGTACTTCGTGACGACCCCGGTGCCGTCGGTGGCGATGCGCCCGAGCGAGTTCGACGACGTGTTCGCGAACCACATCGCGCCGTCGGCCGCCCGGGCGATGCCGTCGGGTCGGTCGATCGCGGAGCTCGGGAAGTTGGTGATGGTCCCGTCGGTCGCGATCCGCGAGATGGAGTCGGCGTAGTAGTTCGTGAACCACAACGCGTTGTCGGGCCCCGCGGCGATGTCGTACGGACCGGAGATCGCCGGCGATGAGTAGCTGGTCACCACCCCGGGCGCGGTCGTGGTGGTCGTCGAGGTCGTCGTCGGCGGAGGGATGGGCACCGAGGTCGACGGCAGGCACAGCTCGCTGTTGTGCGCGACTTTGACCGCGCCGACACCGAACTGGTTCTTGTCGTAGACGACGCGCGGCGCGATCGACGCCGCGGGCGGGATCGAATAGCAGACCAGTGAGTGCGTGGGGTTGATCAGCGGCGCCGAGCCCGACTGGGTCGCAGTCTCCGATGTCGGCACGCACACGATGTTGGCGGAGCCGACACTCGTCGAGATCGAGCCGAACTCGTCCTTCAGTTGAGCCTTGGTCGGACGCGTGAAGCCGGGCGTCCCACTCGGGTGGGCGGCGGAGTAACACGCGAACGCGTCGAGCTTGGGTGGCGCGCTCCCCGACGGGAACTGGAGCGGCGTCTTGGTCGTCTCCCACGACGGGAGGCAGAGCGACTGCGCGGCGGTCGGCTTCAGCGCGCCGGTACCGAACCCGTTGTTCATCATCACCAACGACGGCAGCACGAGCCCGGTCGGCGAGATCGAGCGACAGAGAAGGTGCGCGTCCGCGTTGGTGATGGGCGTGGTCACGGTGTGCCCACCCGAGGGCACCGTCTTCTGCACGGGGTTGCAGTGCATCTGCACGAGACCGGGTGCGGCGACGAATCCACCGCTCGCGAAGTTGTTCTTCATCAACACCTTGTGCGGCGTGTTGCCGAACGCGACCGGTGCCACCGGAGTCGACGTCGCGGTCGCGGTGTAGCACTCGAAGTGGTCGAGTGTCGGCGCCGCAGTTGCATCGGCCTGATTGCTCGACGCGGCCAGCAGCGCGACGGTCAGCGCAGCAACCGCGGCCGCAAAAAGGGCGAGACCGAGCACGAGCACGCGACGTACCCGCACCGAAGCCCGCACCCCCCACCTCCCCCAATCCGCGCGGGCAAACTGTAGTTCCCTATTGGCGAATTTGCACGGCGACCGAAGGCTCCGCGTCGCCCTGATCAGGCCTGCGAGTCGGCCTGCCGGTCTTCGACGCGTGCGAGTCGTTCCTCGAGCAACGCGTTGGCCTCGCTCAACTCCCGGATCGCTTCCTGGAGGCCCGAAAGCGAGATCGAGAGCTGCAGCGTGATCAGCAGCACGAACGCCAGCCCCACCGCCGAGAGCAAGCCGGTGGGAGTCAGCGGCAACGACGTGCTGATGCCGCCCGCAAGGCCGAGTACGACCGCCGCGACCACCAGCAGGCTCGAGACACCCATCCAACCGAGCGCGTACCGCAAAGAGAGCAGCTGCCGGCGCGACAGCCAGAACACGAGCGCGAACATGCCGACACCGGCCAGGCCCACGAACGTCAGCTGCACCGCGTTGTGGCTCATGGTGTGGTGCTCATGTCGATACCCCGTGACGAGAGAGGCTCATGATGCCCGCGAGGGTCGAGACGGCGGCGGACCGCGATCACGACGGCTCGAGGCCGGCGGCGCGGCGGGCCTCCACCACGGCCCCCTCGTGCACTGCGCGCAGGGCGGGAGCGCCCGGCCAGTGCACCACCAGCCGGCCGGCGCCGCGGGTCCATCGCTGCGGCTCGTCCCAGGCGACCTCGAGCAGCTCACGCGGCATCACGCCGGTCTTGACCACCAGCTCGACGTCGGGGGGGAGCACCTCGCGTAGCGGTGCGAGGCTCGCCGGCCGCGTCGTGCCGAGCGCCACGACCACGCCGAGCCGAGCGGCCAGCGCCGGCACGTGGGGGACGAGCCGAGCAGTCGCGTTGACCTCCACCCCGACGCGGGCCGCAGGACAGTGGGCGCGCAGGTCTTCGAGCGCGGCTTCGATCACGGCGACATTGCCGGTGGCGGTGGCCAGGTCGACGAGGTAGGCGTCGACCACGAGGGCGCCCGCATAGGAGGTGGGGACGCGCCCGAGCTCGGCCCGCATGAGTACGAGCAGGGCTTCCCAGGAGCGACCACCGGCGGTAAGCGCACCCTTCGGCGAGACGCCGAGCGCAGCCTTCGTCAAGTTGCTCACGCGGAGCTGGCGGACGAGCGCTACTGGCCCGTTGTTGGTGAGCGTGCGGAAGTGCCCGGGAGCGTCCGGCAGGGCAATGATCGACGCGCTCGCGCATCCCGGATCGAGCGCGCCGACGAGCGCGCCCGCTGAAGAGACCGCGCCGGCCGGCGCGCCCCGCAGGTCGGCGAGCGTCGTGCCGGCCGAAGCCCCGCCCGCGGCGGCGGCTCCGATCCACTTGCCGTGCAGTCCGGGCCCGGCGCTCTCTCGTTTCGCGATCTTGTACACGTGGGTGATGAGGTCTTCGACCCGGTTGCCCACCTCGAGGGAGTTCGCGCCGGCCTCTCGCCTCGCGAGGAGATCCTGCTCGGCCCAGAACGCGCCGCCCGCATCCATCGGCGCGAGGTCGAAGCCGGTGTCGGCGTCGACCTGATGGACGATCTGGACGTCGCCGTCGCCCACGAACGCGGCACACGAGGTGGTGCAGAGCACGTAGCCGTGGTCGGTGTCGATCCGGAGCTGGTTCTCCGGCATGCTGAACCCGGGCAGGTGCCAGGCAGTCGTGAACCGGCCCGGCACGCCACCCGCGCGCAGGTTGACCGTCGCGCCGTCTTCGATGAGGCGCCCGCCCGAAGTCACGAGCGTCGCGTCCATCGCCTCCACTGATCCGAGCAACACGTCGATCATCGCGAGCACGTGCACGCCCAGGTTGACGAGCGCACCACCACCGCTGATGCTCGGGTCGAGCTCCCACATGTCGCGCTGCTCGGACACGCCCTCCTCGATGCGGGACACGAACGCGTGCCCTTCGAACGACACCGGCGTCCCGAACCGGCCCGAGCGCAGGGCCGGAGCGAGCACTGCGAGGTGCGGCAGCAC
>CAZLEC010000417.1:0-4544 GCA_964558245.1 uncultured Burkholderiales bacterium
CGGGTGGCCGAGACCGCGACGCCGGGCGCGGCCGGGCTCCGTTCGGCCAGCTGCGCGCCGAGATGCGTGAGGTTCCCGTCGAAGCGGGTGAACGCACTGCTGCGCCGGGCCCGGACCATCTCCAACGAGCGCGCGACGTCGGGGACCGCCGCGATCCTCGGGTCGCCCGCGAGCGCGGCGCGCACGTCGAGCTCGTGCCGCGTCGCCGGGAACGCGCAATGGGTGAGCCCGTACACGAACGACGGCACGTGCGTGAACCACGGCTCGTCGGGGAACACGCCGCGCGTCGGACGCGTGCCCGACAGCGCCTCCACCGTGTCGAGCAGGAAACGTGACGGCACGTGCTCGGTGCTGCGCCGGAGATCGCCGCGCGGGAAGCACATCACTCGCGGACCGGTCGTGGCGGCCAACACCGCGAGCAGCGCGCGGTGCTCGTCGGGGACGCGATCGGCGCGCTTGGCCAGCGCGCCTCCGAGTGCGTCGCGATCGGCGTCGGCGAGCAACGGATCATCGCGACTCGGCGCGGGGAACACGCCCTCGGCCAGGCCGCACACCCACAACCGGTCGAGCTCGACGCCGAGCGCGAGCGCCGCGGACCCGACGAACACCCCTTCGCCCAAGCGGCCCACTTGGTCGCGCGCGGCGTCGAGCTCGAGCGCGAGCGACCGGCGGAAGACCTCGAGCGAAGGGTCGGCGTCGATCGCGTCGAGGCCACCGAGCCGGTCGAGCGCGGCCTCGACCCTGCGGGCCGCCTCCTGCTCGAACGGCGACCACGCCGCGCGGCGATCGTCGTCTCCGATCCAGCGGGCGACGAGCCCGTGCGCCCACGCCGCGAGGCCCGCCCAGTTGCCCGGCGCGCCGGCGAGATCCGACGCGAGCTACTCGACGAACTGCCGGAGACGGCGGACCCGTTCCCGGCGCGGATTCGCGCGGCGCGAGCCGTCTTCGGCCTCGAGGTCGGGAAGGTGGGTGCCGTAGTACTGGAGACGCGCGCTCCATTCGCGGACGCCGCCGACGATCCCGGCGTCGCGCGAGATGCGTTCCCACTCCACGGCCGGCACCTCCCGGCCGTGCCCGTCGAGCACGGGGACGCTCGCGAGGAGTGAGAACACGTCGTCGCGGCGGTAGTCGTCGTCGGGTAGGGCGAAGAGGCGGAGCAGCCCCCGGCCGAGCACGGAGTCGGCGAGCGTGCGCACCGACACCCCGTTGTGCGCGATCCCGGCGAGCTCGAGATGATCGTGCGCCAACCGCGCGTAGGGATCGTTGTTGGCGAACACCACTGCCATCCGCTCGAGGGGCACGCCCTCGCGCATCGCGTCGACGATGCCGCGCACGACCACGCGCACTTCGTCGTCGGGATCGGAGACCGAGCACACGGCGGTCGCGTGCGCGGGAGTGATGTGCGAGGCGGCGATGGATCCGGCCTCGCCGCCGAGCCGCTCGACGGCGGCCTCGACCGCGGCGTCGGCCTTGGGCACGCCGGTCAGCCCGGCGATCACCACGACGCGCGTGCGCGCCCCGACCGCTTGCAGCAGCCGTGCGCTCGGCGGCGAGACGCGCTGCGGAAGATGGCAGATCACCGTGCCGAGCTCGGCGAGCAGGGGCGTGCCCGCCTCGACCAGCTCGTGCGCCTCGCGCATGAGGTCGTGCTCGTCGTACCAGCCGGCGCCGAGGTGGCGCTTCACGAGCCGGTGGATCCGCACCACCTCGCGCGCCCGCGGGCTCTCGCGCTCGAGCACCCCGAGCGCGGGCTCGTCGAGATCGGCCAGCTCGCGGTGCGCGCGCACCAGCGCCTCTTCGGTCGCGGGGTGCGACGCGACGCGCCGGAACATCGGCCCGGGAGCCGTGGCGAGCACCTGCCTCACCGCAGCGGCGACGACCGGCGTCGAGACCGGCCGGCGCCCGGCGGCCGCCAGGCGCGGCGCGGCGAGCAGCTCCGCCAAACGGTACGACGTGAGGAAATTGACGCCGATCAGACCCGCGCCCGCGCCCGAGACCGCGCCGAGCTCGCCGGACGCGAGCAATCGCCGGACGGCGACGCCCACCGAGTTGCCGGGCACGATCACCGTCACCGGTGCGAGCGGCGATGACCCCTTGGCCCGCGAGATCTCGACTCGCAAGGCCTCGGCGGCGGCGCGGCCGCACGGCGTGGCGACGACGCGAACGGAATCGACCCGGGCTGACACGGCGTGATGGTACGGCCCGCCTGAGACAGCCAGATCCAGCGTCAGTTGGTGAGGATGCGGGTCAGGAATCGGTTCGCCGTCCCGTTCGGGGATGCGTTCCGTCTAGCACTCTCAGCCCGCGGGTCGCGACCTCACAGTTAACGTTCAGGTCGACCCCCGAGACTGCCCCGAATCTCCGCCTCCCCGGAAGTGAATCCCATGCCTCCCTCGCCCCCGCAGAAACGATCCTGGGTGCGCTGGCTCGTCGTCGGCGTCGTCGTCGTGCTCGTGCTCGTGGTCGGCGGGCCCTTCGTGTACATCCACTTCATCGAAGGCCCGGCGCCGGCCAAGCTCTCGCTCTCGACGGCCACGACACCGTCGACCGCCTCGACGCCCGGCAAGAGCGGGTCGGTCCCGCTCGCCGGCACCTGGAAGATCGGATCGGGATCGACCGCGGGCTATCGCGTGAAGGAGACCCTCTTCGGGCAGTCGAACACCGCCACCGGCCGCACGAGCAGCGTCACCGGATCGATGACGATCGCGGGCACGACGGTGACGAAGGCTTCGTTCACCGTCGACATGACATCGGTGAAGAGCGACCGCGATCTGCGTGACAGCCAGTTCCAGGGCCGGATCATGGACACCGCCGACTTCCCCACCGCGACCTTCGTGCTCACGAAGCCGATCAGCTTCGCGCCGATCCCGAACAACGGCGTCATCAAGAGCTATCCGGCCACCGGCAAGCTCACGCTGCACGGCACGACCAAGAGCGTGACGATCCCGCTGACCGCGAAGCGCACCGGCAACGTGATCCAGGTGCAGGGCATCCTCACGATCACGTTCGGCGACTACGGCGTGAACAACCCGAGCGGCGGCCCCGCCCAGGTCGGCAACTCCGGCCAGATGGAGTTCCTGCTCAACCTCGAGCCGAGCTGAGCCGGGCTGCGCGCGCTCAGTCGGGAAGCAGGGGCACGCTCAGCCCCGCGTCGCGACCCAACAGCACCGCGCGCGTCACGGCCGCCGATCCGAACCGGTCGCGCACACCGTCGAGCGCGGCGTCGAGCGCGCCGGTGCCCGCGCGATCGAACGGCAACGTGAGCTGCACGGCGTCGTGGTCGTCGAGGTTCGCGAGCGCGACGCCGATCATGGTCAACCCCTGATGCTCGATCGTCGGGACCGCTTCCGCGAGCAGCGCCCGCGCGGTCGCGAGGATCGGCGGGGTCGCGGCGGTGGCACGCGGCATCGTGTGCGACCGTGTGGCGCGAGTGAAATCGTCGAAGCGCAGGCGGATCACGACCGTGCGGCACCGGCGATCGGTGGCGCGGAGCCGGCGAGCGACGCGATCGACGAGGCCGGCCAGGTACGCGTCGATCTCGTCGATCGTCTTCGGCTTGCGCCCGAGCGCGCGCTGCGAGCCGATCGAGCGCCGCCTCCGGCCGACCTGCACCGGACGCGGATCCTGATTGTGCGCGAGCGCGTGCAGGTGCCGGCCGACGCCGCGCCCGAGGATCGACACGAGCGCGCGCTCGCCCAGCGCCGCGACCTCGCCGACACTGGAGATCCCGCGATCGTGCAGCTTGGCTTCGGTCTTGGGCCCGACACCCCAGAGGCGGCCGACGGGCAATGGGTGCAGGAACTCGAGCTCGCGATCGGGCGGCACGACGAGAAGTCCGTCGGGCTTGGCCACACCGCTCGCGACCTTCGCGAGGAATTTCGTGCGCGCCACCCCGACCGTGATGCGCAGGCCGACCCGTTCGAGCACCTCGCGACGCAACCGGATAGCGATCTCGGTCGGGCTGCCCGACACGCGCCCCAACCCGCCGACGTCGAGGAACGCCTCGTCGATCGACAGCCCTTCGACGAGCGGTGTGGTGTCGCTGAACACCTCGAACACCGCCTTGCTCGCGTCGGAGTAGGCATCCATGCGCGGCCCGACCACAACCGCGCGCGGGCACAGACTGCGCGCATACGCCGAGCCCATCGCGGTGCGCACCCCGAACGCCTTGGCCTCGTAGCTCGCCGCGAGCACGACGCCCATCCCCACGATCACCGGCCGCCCGCGCAGCTTCGGGTCGTCGCGTTGCTCGACCGACGCGTAGAAGGCGTCGAGGTCGGCGTGCAGGATCGTTGCCGCGGCGGACACGAACACATGTTCGCACACGACTGAGACCCCCGCCCGGGGCCCGTATCGTGACGCCATGACGATCGAAGGCGAATACGAGCCGAGCCCGTGGGAATGGGTGCGAACCCAGGTCGAGCGGTACGAGGCGTCAGGCGGCCGCGAGGCCAACACCCTCCTCGACACGGGCATGCCCGTGATCATCGTGACCACCCGCGGCAACAAGAGCCGCAAGCTGCGCAAGACGGCGCTGATGCGCG
>CAZLEC010000418.1:0-4543 GCA_964558245.1 uncultured Burkholderiales bacterium
TCGACATGTTGTGCTTCCCCGGCTCCTACGCGACCGGGCGGCGGGTCGCGCTCGCGGCCGCCGACCGCCGGGCCGGCGTCCAGCTCGAGCTGGGCGGCAAGGACGGGGCCTACGTGTGCGACGACGTCGACGTCGACAGCGCCGCCCTGGCGATCGCCGAAGGCGCGTTCTACAACGGCGGGCAGTCGTGCAGCGCGACCGAGCGGGTGTACGTGCACGAGGCGATCTGGGACGCGTTCGTCGCGACGCTCGTGGAGGTGGTCGAGGCGTACCGGGTCGGCGATCCGACCGACGACGCGACCGATGTCGGTCCGCTGGCCCGGGTCGAGCAGCTCGCGCTCCTCGAGGCGCAGTTGGCCGACGCCGCGCAGCGGGGCGCCAAGGTGCTGTGCGGTGGCGACCGCATCGACCGCCCGGGCAACTGGTTCGCGCCGACCGTCGTCGTCGACGTTCCGGATGCGGCGGCGCTGATGCGCGACGAGAGCTTCGGTCCGGTGATAGGTGTGGCGCGCGTACGCGGCGACGATGAAGCCTTGGCGAAGTTGGACGACACCGAGTTCGGTCTGGGCGCCTCGGTGTTCACGCCGGACGCCGATCGGGCGCAACGTCTGCTCGGCCGGCTCGAGGTCGGAAACGCGTACTGGAACACGGCCGACCGTTCGTGCGTGCGGCTTCCGTGGTCGGGCCGCCGGCACTCCGGCCTCGGCGTGTCGATGTCGGAATCAGGCGTGCGCGCGTTCGTGCGCGAGAAAGCCTGGCACCTGTTCAGCTAGCCGGGCGCAGCCGCAGAGTCGGCCCGGCGCGGTCGCATGGTCACGGCTGGATGATCGTGACCGTTTCGTGCGGGGGGATCGACATCGGTGTCGTGTCGGGGGTGATCACCGGGCGCGGCATTGCTTCCGGGGCCGGCGCGACTTCGGGCGTCTCGGGGGCCGGCGCCTGCGTCGTCGGCGCTTCCGTCGCCGCGGGCGCTTCGGTGGTGGGCGGCGCTTGCGTCGGAGCCGGCGCGGCTTCGGTGGTCGTGGGTGCTTCGGTCACTGGCACCGTGACCGGCGCGGCAACCGTGGTGGTGGCCACCGAGTGCGCGGCGGGGTGGGTGTTGCGCGCGGTGTGAGCCGACGGGCCGGTCGCGGCCGAGGCGACACCGACACCGGTCACCACGGCCAGACCTGCGACGAGACCGGCAACGGGGACGACGAGCTTGCGGCGGAGTATCTCCGCGTGGAGTGAGCGCGCTTCGCGCGGCGTGCACCCGAGCAGCTCGACGATGCGGGCCTCGACTTCGTCGGCGTCGTGGCCGAGCGCGCTCGACAGTGCGACGAGGTCGTCGGCGCGCAGCGCGATCGGCTCACCGGGCTGGGAGCTGCGCACTCGTTGCACCAGCCCGACGTACTTCGCGAGCACTTCGTTCTCGTCATCGTCCGACTCGACCTGCGCGGCTTCGGTTCCGACGACGACGCGATGCTCGCCGACCACGACGGGCGCGCGTGTCGCGAGCTCGGAAGTGAGGTCAGGGCCGTAACACTCGGCGAGGTCGGCGATGACCCGTGCGGGTACGGGCGCGTCGCCGCGCTCGTACCGCCGGAGCTCGCTCGTGGTGGTGCCGACCCGGGCGGCGACGTCACGCCGGGTGAGCGCCCCGCGCTTGCGGGCGCCGCGCAGCAGCGTGCCGAGCCGCGGCGGAGCGAGATCGTCGAGCAGGAGCGCGACCACGGCCTCCTGCGCCTCGAGGCCTTCGCTGGTTTGGGTCATACGTCCACCTTCGGCAGGGGCACGGGCCACCTCAAGGGACACCGAAGGCACAAATCGGACTAAATAGGAGATTTCAGGTCAGTTCCGACTCCCAGGCCCGACGCTGGGCGCCATCGGGGTCGTCGAGGACCTCGACCTCGGTATCGAACCGGATCGTCGCCCGCCGGCCCGCCTCGTACTGCGGCCAGCCGGGGTCGCCTGTGTGCGCGAACGCGATCCAGGCCCGGTGCATCGTGACGGCGATCGCCGCTCGCTCCGGGCCGTTTCCCGTGAACCGGTCGGCGCCGAGCTCGTGCAGCGTGTCGAACACGAACGGGATCTCGAGCGCGTGGGTCGAGCGCAGCACGCCGCCGAACACCGGCGACTCCCAGGAGAAGCGGTACATCCAGACCGGCGCGTGCGCGCTCTGGGCCTCGGCCAGGCGAACCGCCGGGATCCGGAACACCGCGTCGGTCGCGAGCTCCGACCAGATGTCTTTCGCCGAGGCCTCGGGCGTGACCTCGCGGTAGGCGTGGAGCAGCAGCGCGGGATCGGGCACGAGGTCGCCGAGGCGGTCGAGGATCGCCGCGTCGTCGAGGTCGGCGAGTGACGGGTCGAGGATCTGGAACAGCGTGATCTCGTGCTGATTGGTGCCGGTCAGCAGGTGCACCCCGGCCGCGCCGCCGGCGGTGACCGCGTCGAGCGGCGACTCGGCCAGCACGTCGCCGTCGATCACGGGCTGCCACGGCAGCGCGGCGACACCGCCGTTGGCCTCGTCGCTCAGGTCGGGATTCGCGGCGAGCAGGTCGGAGGCCGGCAATGCTCGGAGCGCGTCGATGTCACCGGTCTGCACACCGAGGCGCTCGAGCGTCCGCTGCGCGATCTTGGCCGCGCGCTCGCGTGTGCTCACCCAGGCGCCGGCGGCGCTCTGCGCGATCGCCTTGTGGAACAACCCGTGCGCGCGTGGCAGGGCGAGCAAGGTCGCGACGCTGTTGGCGCCGGCCGACTCGCCGAAGATCGTGACGTTGTCGGGGTTGCCGCCGAACGCGGCGATGCTGTCTCGCACCCACTCGAGCGCGGCGATCTGGTCGAGGATGCCCGCGTTGCCCGAGCCGGCGAGGTCGGGCCCCATGCAGTCGGCGAGGTGCAGGAAGCCGAGCTGCGCGAGGCGGTAGTTGAGCGTGACGATCACGACGTCGCCGTGTTGTGCGAAGTGCTTGCCGTCGTACCACGACACCGAGCCCGAGCCGAAGATGTACGCGCCGCCGTGGATCCACACCATCACCGGCCGGCGAGCATCGTCACACGCCGGTGTCCACACGTTGAGGTAGAGGCCGTCTTCGCTCGAGGCGGCGCCGCCGCTACCGAGCATCCGGGCGACGGGAAGGTCCGCCTGCGCGATGTCGGAGCCGAAGCGCGTCGCGTCGCGCACACCGTCCCACGGCTCCTCCCGGACCGGCGGGCGGAACCGGAGCCGTCCCGTAGGAGGGGCGGCAAACGGGATCCCGCGGAATACGAGCACTCCTTCTTGCTCGACTCCTTCGATCTTCCCGCTGCGGGTCGCGGCGATGGTCACGGTTTCACCTCTTGTCGGTGTTGAGCGCGCGGAAGTCGGGCTCGCGCTTCTCGAGGAACGCGGTGAGGGCTTCGAGGTTGGCGGGTGCGCCGACCATGCGCGCGAATGCCTGGTCTTCGCGGGCCCGGGCCGCCCGGATCGCGTCGATCCGGCCGGCGAGCACGAGCCGCTTCGTCTCGACGAGCGAGCTGACCGGCATCTTGGCGATCCGATTCGCGATGTCCATCGTGTCGAGGAGGAGCGCATCGGGCTCGACGACGCGCAACGCGAGCCCGCAGGCCACGGCGTCGTCGGCGGTGATCCATTCGCCGGTGTAGAGCGCCAGCGCCGCGTGCTGGTTGCCCATGACCGCGGGCATGAGCAAGCTGCCGGCCGCCTCCGGCACCACGCCGAGCGGCACGAACGGTGCGCGCAAACGGGCGCCGCGCGCGATGAGCACCAGGTCGCAGTGCAGCAGCACCGTGAGGCCGATGCCGACCCCGAGTCCGTTGACCGCGGTGATGAGCGGCTTCTCGAACGCGGCGACGGTGTCGATGAACCGTGGGAAGCCGGGACCGGCGTCGCCGTCGGCCGGGGCTCCACCCACCGGGTCGATCCGTGACATCTCGCCGAGGTCTTGGCCGGCGGAGAACGCGCGCCCCGTGCCCGTGAGCACGACGCATGCGATGTCGTCGCGCGCGCTCGCTTCGCGAAAGGCCAGCGCGCACGCGTCGTAGAGCGGCGTATCGAAGGCGTTCAGCGCCTCCGGACGGTCGAGCGTCAGCAGCCGGACGCCATCGTTGTCGTCGATGCGGAGCACGGTCAGATTCGATCCCACACCATCGGGCTCGCGTCGACCGCGGGCTCGCGGTCGAGCAGGAGCTGCGCAGGTGACTGCTTGTTGATGTGCCCGATGAGCATGTTGTAGACGCTGTACCCCACGAGCTCGCGCAGACGCGGTGAGAACCGCTCGACCGTTTCGCGCGAGAGCCCGAGCTGCTGGTTCTCCTGTTGACGGATGTAGCCCGCGCAGTAGTTCATCGCGATGCCCATGCGCGTCTCGGTGGTCGTGTTCGCGCCGCCGCCGTGCCACAGGCTGCCGTGCCAGATGAGCACCGAGCCCGCAGGCATCTCGGCCGCGATCGACTCGTAGTGGGCGCCGTAGTCGGGGGAGTGATCGGCAAGGTGCGTACCGGGCACGAGCCGGGTGGCGCCGTTCGCTTCGGTGAAGTCGGTGAGCGCCCACATCGAGTTGCA
>CAZLEC010000419.1:0-4531 GCA_964558245.1 uncultured Burkholderiales bacterium
TCGACGACCTCGACGTGGCGCAGCGGCTCGCGCTCGACGTCACCGACCAGCGCTCGATCGATTCCGCACTCGACGCGGCCGGCGAGCTCGACGGTGTCGTCAACAACGCGGCGTTGAGCGGCGCGGGCCCGATGGAAGATTTCCCGCTCGATCGCCTGCATCAGATCATCGACACGAACACCTACGGTGCGCTGCGGGTTGCGCAGGCGCTGATCCCGGGGTGGCGTGCGCGCGGCTCGGGGGTCGTCGTGAACGTCAGCTCGGTGCAGGGCCGGATCTCGTCGCCGCTCGAGGGTGCGTACGCGGCGTCGAAGTTCGCGCTCGAGGCCATCTCCGAGTCGCTCCACTACGAGCTGGCGCACTTCGGCATCCGCGTCGTGATCGTGGAGCCCGGGTACATCGCCCCCGGCATGAAGGCCTCGCCCCGTCACGACGGTCCGGCGGTCTACGCCGAGCTCTGGGACCAGTGGACGGGAACCGACGCCAAGGTGACCGGCCCCGAGGGGCGCCCGGGCCCGGAGTTGGTGGGCGTGGCGATCGCGGACGCGCTCGAGGATCCGAGCACGCCGTTGCGCGTGCCGGTGGGCAGGGATGCCGACATGATCTTCGGCGCGCGCAGGCACTTCGACGACGCCGGCTTCGAGGACGCCATGCGAAAAACGATCGGTCTCACCTGGTAGGAGCGCGAGACTCGCGGGCGTGAGCATCAACACCGTTCGGGTCGGCGAGGTATTGCTCACCCGCGTGGGTTATGCCGACGTCACCGTCGATCCCGTCCGCGTCGGCCTGTCTCCGGCCGATGTCGCCGGCGTGGCGTGGGCCGAGCCGTTGTGGGCCGATGGTGGGGAAGTGCGTGCCGGGGCCGCAGCGTGGGTGATCGAGAGCGGCGACGCGCGGATCGTCATCGATCCCGCGTTCGCGGCCGACGACATCCTTCGCAACGACACTGATGCAGCCGCCCACCAGGAGGCCTTCGCCGCGCTGCTCGCGGGCGCCGGCTTTCCGCGAGAGAGCATCACTCACGCGATCGCGACGCACTACGAGGGCGTCGGCATGCTGGCCTGGCGCAACGACGACGGGTCGTGGGAGCGGTTCTTCCCGAACGCCCCCATCCTGATGTCGCAGCGCGAGCTCGACGCGATCGATGCGGGGGTGGTGCCGTCGGAGTCGGTGATGCCACGGTTGCGCGCGCAGGGATCCCTGCAGGGTGTCAGTGACCACGAGCAGTTGACCGACTCGGTTGTGATCGAGTTCACCGGCGGTCACTCGCCCGGACACCAGATCGTGCGCGTTCGCTCCGGCGGCGAGCAAGCGGTGATCGTCGGCCACCTCGCGGTGAGCGCGTTGCATCTCGCAACGGGCGAGTGCCCGCCCGAACACATGGACCCGGCGGGCGCGAACACCGCGCTCGACAAGCTGTTGGCCGAAGATGCCGTGCTCATCGGCCCGTTGTGGCCGGCTCCCGGCGCGGGTCGCTGGAACGGCCGCGCGCTGGTCGCCGTCTCGTAACGACGCTATTCGGGCGGCAGCGCGAGGTCGATCGCGACCGGGAGCGCGGTGGCACGCCAGCCGGCGAGGTCGTCGCCCTGGGCGTACTTGTCGTGCACGAGGGTGCGCGCCGTTTCGTCCTCGGCGGTGCCCTCGATCACCCGGCCGTAGCCGACGAAGCGGGTGTCGCCGATCTCGACTTCGCAGCGCGGCGACGCGACGAGGTTGCGCACCCAGTCGGCCCGTTCCCGCCCGCCCGACATCATGAAGATCGTGTCGTGCTCCGGGTGCGCAGCGAACCAGATCTCGATGCGGTGCGGGCGGCCCGACGTCCGGCCGGTCGTGGTGACGTAGCAGAAGTCGAGCGTCGCGAGCGGCGACGCGAGCACGTCAGAAGCCGTCGTTGCCGAACATCGCCATCCACTGCTCGCGTGTGCGCGGCCGGAACACGTAATTGTCGCGGCGAACGTCGCCCATGGGCGCGGCCGGAGCGGGGGAGTACTGGTGGCCGGGATAGAGGATCGCGTCGTCGGGCACGATCGCGAGCTTTTGGGTGAGGCTCTCGTAGAGCGCGGCCGGATCGCCGCCGGGCAGGTCGGTGCGCCCGCAGCCTTCGAGGAACAGCGTGTCGCCGGCGACGAGCCGACCGTCGACGAAGAAGCACTGGGAGCCGGGCGTGTGGCCCGGCGTGTGGATCAACGTGATGGGCACCGACCCGACCATGACGGTGTCGCCCGACGAGTGGAGCACGAGGTCGGAGTCGGAGGCGCCCGTAACCCGTTTCACGCCGTAGGCCTCCTCGGCCTGCACGTGCACCTTCGCGCGCAACCCGTCGATGGCGAGCAGCTCGGCGAGGCCTTCGATCGACCAGCCGCCGAGATCCCCGCCCACGTGGTCGGGGTGGTAGTGCGTGACGAGCACGTCGGTGAGGCGCAGGCCGTCGGTGGCGACGATCTCGACGAGCTCGCGCACGCCGTAGGCGGGGTCGATCGCGACGGCCTGTCCGGTCTCGCGGTCGCCGACGAGGTACACGAAGTTCACCATCTGCCGGGCGACGGGGTCGGCGGCGGCGAAGTCGCGTCCGGCCAACAGCTGGCGGAAGTACAGGCGGTCATCGGTCACGGCGTGCAGCGTAAGGTCAACGTCATGTCTCCGGGGAATCTGTTCGACCTGAGCGGCAAGGTCGCGATCGTCACGGGCGGCGGGCGCGGCCTCGGCAAGGCCATCGCGCTCGGTTTGGCCGGCGCCGGCGCCGACGTCGTGGTCGCGAGCCGCAAGGTCGACAACTGCGAGGCCGTGGCGCGCGAGATCGAGATGCTCGGGCGCCGGTCGCTCGCCGTCGCGTGTCACGTCGGGCGGACCGATCAGATCGACGCGCTCGTCGACACGGCCTACTCGGCGTTCGACCACGTCGACATCGTCGTGAACAACGCGGCGATGTCGCCGGGCACGCAGCTCGTCGAGTCGAGCCCCGAGCTGTTCCAGAAGACGTACGCCACGAACACGCTCGGGCCGATGTGGCTCGCGTCGCGCTGCGCGGAACGGATGCGAGCCCAGGGCGGCGGCGCGATCGTCAACGTCGTCACCACCGGCGCGTTCCGCCCGGGCGCCGGTCTCGGGCTCTACTGCTCTTCGAAGGCGGCCCTGCATGCGCTCACGCTCGTGATGGCGAAGGAGTGGGCAGGCTGGGGAGTGCGCGTCAACGAGATCGCTCCCGGACCCTTTCTCACCGACATGATGGCGCCCGGCGCGGCGAACCCGGAGTGGACCGCACGGATGTACGACCAGATGTTGATCAAGCGGATCGCCGATCCTTCCGAGATCGTCGGTGCCGCGTTGTATCTCGCGAGCGGCGCGTCCGGATTCGCGACCGGCACGACCGTCACCGTCGACGGCGGCATCAGCGCGTAGGCGACGTATGGAACCACCGATCACCGACATCGCAGCTGTGCGCCGCGCAACTCGCCGGGTGTTGCAAACCGTCGACGACCTCACCGACGAACAGGCGGCCGCGCCGTCGCTGCTACCGGGCTGGTCGCGCGCCGAAGTGCTCGCGCATCTGGCCCGCAACGCCGACGGTGGGCGCGGGATCGCCGAGGCCGCGGCGCGCGGGGAGATCGGCCTGCAGTACCCGGGAGGCGCCGAGCAACGCGCCGCGGGGATCGCCGCCGGACGCGGTGCGCGCGCGTCGGCGTTGGTCGCCGATCTCCGGCGGTCGTGCGACGACCTGTTGGAGTCATGGCTCGAACTTCCCGACGACGCGTGGGATCGCATCGGCAAGTCCACCACCGCGAGGCGCACGCAGGTCGGTTGGGTGTGGTCGCGCTGGCGCGAGGTCGAGGTGCACCACGTCGACCTCGGCCTCGGCTATTCGCCGGCGGAGTGGCCGGTCGCCTTCGTGGCCCGCGGCCTCGACCAGGCGCTCCGCGAGTTGCCGGACCGAGCGACGCGTCGGGTCCCGGCGGGGGACGGGACGTATCGCCTCGAGGCGAGCGATCACGATCGAGCGTGGGTGGTGCGCGTCGGAGCCGTCACGACGGTCGACTCCGACGACAGCGCGGTCGCCCCCGTCGACGGTGTCGTGACCGGATGGGGCTGCGATCTGCTGGCCTGGCTCTACGGCCGTGACCCGACCGCCGCCGGCCTCACCGCCGGCGGCGACCTCTCCGCCCTCCGCCTCCCCGAGTGGTTCCCCTACCTCTGACGTGCCGACGTCGCGAACCGCTTCATCAGTTGAAGCTTTTGGGCAGCGTGGGAGTGCTCAACGGCTTCATGAGATGAAGCGGTTGTGCGGTCAGTCGTTGCGGAGGGCGCGGGCCATCTCGGCCATGCCGGCGAGGTAGTTGTCGCAGTCCTGGACCTTGGCGAGGGCGAGGTCCTTGGCGCCGATGCCCCCGGGGTAGACGGGCGGCACGTAGTACTCGAAGCCGTCGGCGGCCATCGCGTCGGCGATCCCGGCCGCGCAATCGGCCGCGGGGACCTTCTCGATGTCGATCAGCGCGGGCTCGTTGCCGGGGATGTCCCAGATCTCGGTGTCGATCGG
>CAZLEC010000420.1:0-4517 GCA_964558245.1 uncultured Burkholderiales bacterium
CGGACGACGGGATTCGAACCCGCGACCCCAACCTTGGCAAGGTTGTGCTCTACCAGCTGAGCCACGTCCGCGTGAGGGGCACCACTATACAAGCGGGACCGCCTGCGATCACCAGGCCGGCCACCGCCGGCACACCGGTCGTGACCTGCGACGACACCGAGCGGACCGGCCTCTCCCTGGTTATTGTGGTCTTGCGGGCGGATCCGAACCTGTACCAGGGGGGCTCATGCTCAGGAAAGTCTTTGGATTCACGATGGCCATCGCGTTGTTGGCCCCGATGGGTGTACTGGCAGCCGGGCCCGCGGGCGCGGCCACCGGCACGAGTTGCAAGTCCGTTTCCGGCAGCGTCACCGTGGCGCCCGGTCTCACCGACAAGCTGTTGCCGCAGGTGATCACCTTCAACCTTCCGGTGAAGGGCTGCACGGGAGGCGGCGTCAAAAGCGGCACCGTCAAGGGCACCGACAAGGTGACCAAGCCGGGCGACTGCAAGACCCTCGGGACCCCAGGGCCGCCCCAGAAGATCACCGGCACGATCACGTGGAACACGAAGGCCACCTCGACCTTCTCGGCCTCGACGACCACGAAGGGGCTCACCTTCACCATCACCGGCTCCGTCACCGCGGGGCTCTTCAAGGGCACCAAGGTCAGCGAGGCGGGCACCTACCACCTGCCGAGCGGCGCGATCTGCACGACCGCACACCCGCTCAAGACCCTGACCGTCACGGGCACGAAGCCGTTCGTGATCTAGTCAGGTATCTCCGGCACGTCGACTCGTCCCCGGGGACCGGCTCCGGCCGACCGGGGACGTTTCGCGCCCGGGCCCGCGAACCTGACGGACCGTCAGATCGAGGGATACTGTTTCGCGAAATGACCGACCCGAGGGGGCATGCATGAAATCCGTTCTGCGTTTCACGATGGCCATCGCGCTACTCGCACCGATTGCCGTACTCAGCGCCGGGCCGGCCGGCGCCGCCGGCGGGACCACCTGTAAGACCTTGACCGGCACCGCGACGGTGAAGCCGGGCCTGGGTGCGACGGCGAAGAACCAGACGATCGTCGCGACGAGCGCGCTCGGCGGCTGCACCGGCGGCGGCGTCACGAAGGGAACCGGCAAAGCGACCAACATCACGAAGAACGGCAACTGCAGCGGTCTCGCGAAGAACGGCACGAAGAGCTCGATCACCGAGGTCATCACCTGGAACACGAAGGCGACCTCGACGCTCGTCGGGTCGACCGTGACCGGACCGAAGACCGGTCAGGCGACGATCACCCTCAAGGTCACGAAGGGCCTGTTCGTCGGCTTGCACGGTTCGCAGATCATCGCGTTCACGATCGCCAAGGGGAAGTGCACCGACGCCTCGCCGGTGACCGCCCTGAAGATCTCGATCGTCACGCCGTTCGTCATCAAGTAACGAAAACCCGAGAGCACGACGGCCGTCCCGGGGTCGGTTCCCACCGACCCCGGGACGTTTCGCGCCCGGATCCGAGAACCTGACGGGTCGTCAGATCGCCAACTACTGTTTCCGCCAACGACCAACCAGGGGAGGACGTTGCATGAAGTCCGTAGTCCGTTTCACGATGGCAATCGCATTGCTCGCGCCTATCGGCGTGATGACCGCCATGCCCGCGGGCGCGGCGGCCGCGCTCACGTGCACGACGCAAACCGGCACCGCGACGATCAAGCCCGGCATCACGCCGACGGCCACGAACGTCACGATCACGGTCAGCGAGAAGTTGACCGGTTGCAAGGGGGGCGGGATCACCAGCGGCACCGAGACCGCGTCGATCCTGAGCAAGGCCGCGACGTGTAGCGGCCTCGGCAAGAAGGGCACCAAGACCGGCCCCTTCAAGGGCAAGATCACGTGGAGCAACAAGAAGACCTCGAGCTTCTCGCTCACCACGGTTTCCAACGGTTTGGCCGCCACCGCGACCGGCTCGGTGACTGCCGGGCTCTTCGTCGGCCAGAAGATCACGACCTCGATCGCGTACAGCCTGAAGACCGGAACCTGCACTGCCTCGTCGCCGCTGACCGCGCTGACGATCAAGGGCACGAAGCCGCTCACTATCTAGGAGCGCGGCGCAACTTGCGTTGAAGCGTCCCGGGGCCGGTTCCACCGACCCCGGGACGTTTCGCGTCCGCGCTCGGCGCGCATGGGCGCGCGGAGCGTTGGCGGATACCCTTGCCGTACCAACCAAGGGGAGCGTGAACATGCGGTCCTTCGTCCGATGCGCCATCGCCATCGCGTTGCTGACTCCGATCGGTCTGCTCACATCCACGCCGGCCGGCGCGGCCTCGGGCACCGTCTGCGCGAAGCAGACCGGAACCGCAACGATCGATCCGGGAATCACGCCCACGGCCACCAACGTCACGATCTCGATCAAGGAGACACTCTCCGGCTGCAAGGGCTCCGGCGTCACGAGCGGCACCGAAACCGCGTCGATTGCGAGCCGGGCCGCGACGTGCAACGGTCTGGTGCGCCAGGGCGCCAAGACCGGGCCCTTCAGCGGCAAGATCACGTGGAGCAACAAGAAGACCTCGACGATCTCCCTCACCACCGTGTCGTACGGACTGAACGCGACGGTCACCGGCACGGTGAAGTCGGGACTGTTCGCCGGCCAGAAGATCACCACTGCCATCCATTACTCCCTGAGCCAGGGAACCTGTAACACCTCGCCGCTGACTGCGCTCGCAATCAAGGGCACCAAGTCGTTCGTGATCTAGCGGGCAGCGCACGAAGACCCGCACCCAGGAGGCGCAGATGCGTATCGGGATCTTCGGCGGAGACACCGGCGACCGGACACTCGACGACGTGATCGCCGACGCGCGCGCCGCCGAGCACGACGGATTCGCGAGCTACGCGCTCCCCCAGATCTTCGGTCTCGACGCGATGGGCGTGCTCGCTGTCGTCGGTCGCGAAGTGCCGCGGATCCAACTCGAGACCGGCGTCGTCCCGACCTACGGCCGCCATCCCGTCACGATGGCGCAGCAGGCACTCACGGTGCAGGCCGCGAGCGGCGGACGGTTCACACTCGGCATCGGGCTGTCACACCAGATCGTGATCGAGAACATGTTCGGCCTCTCGTTCGACAAGCCGCTGCGCCACATGCGCGAGTACCTCGCAGTGCTCATGCCGTTGCTGCAAGACGGCAAAGCCGACGTCGACGGCGAGACGATCTCCACGCACGTGGGCATTGCCGCCGCGGAGCGTCCCGACACCCCGGTGCTCGTTGCCGCGCTCGGGCCGAAGATGCTCGAGCTCGCGGGAACCGTCACCCAGGGCACCGTCACGTGGATGACCGGACCCGCCACCCTCGCCGCGCACACGGTCCCCACCATCACCGCCGCCGCCGAGCGGGCGGGCCGGCCCGCGCCCCAGATCGTCGCGAGCCTGCCGATCTGCGTCACCGCCGATGTCGACGCAGCTCGCGCCCGCGCGGCCAAGGACTTCCAGATGTACGGCTTCCTGCCGTCGTACCGCGCCATGCTCGACCGCGAAGGCGCAGCCGGGCCGGGCGACGTCGCGATCGCCGGCGACGAAGCGACCGTCCTCAAGGCGCTCGGTCAGCTCGCCGACGCGGGCGTCACCGAATACGTCGCGTCGATCTACGGCTCCCGCGCCGAGCGCGAGGAGACGCGAGCACTCCTCAAGTCGATGCTCTGATCGCTCGCGGCCGACATGACCGACGACCTGCAAGGCCCGCTCGAGCTGCTCGAATCGCTCACCGTTCAAGAGATCGAGATCGCGCCCGGTTTCCGCCACCTCGAGATCTACACGATGCGCGGGCTGCTCACCCTGCTGTGGCACGGACCGACCGACGCCGAACAGGTGCTCGTCACCTGCGGCGGCGGCATGGGCAGCCTGCTCGGGCCGGCCGACGCGCTCTATCACGACCTCGGCCTCGCGTTCGCCGAAGCCGGCATCGGCACGATCCGCGTCGGTTACCGCAAGCCGAACGACCTCTCGCGCTGCGTGCACGACGTGAGCGCAGCCGCCGACCTCGCGGGCCGGCGCGGCGCGCGCCGCTTCGTGGTGATGGGCCATTCGTTCGGCGGCGCGGTCGCGATCCAGACCGGCGCGGTGCTCGGCCGGCACTGCCGCGGCGTGGTCACCCTCTCCACGCAATCAGCCGGCTGCGAGATCGCCCCCGAGCTCGGCGACACCCCGCTCCTCTTGTTCCACGGCACCCACGACGAGATCCTTCCGCCGCAGACGAGCGCGGTCGTGCAGGCGCTCGCCGGTCACGGCGAGGTGATCCTGCTCCCCGGTGCCGGCCACATGCTCACCGACGCGTCCGACGAGATCCGCGAGCGCCTCGTCGAGTGGATCCCGACGCGGCTCGCCTCGGAGACCGAACCGGCCTGACCGATCCGCGCCTCAGGTGCCGGCGAGCTTGGCGACGATCGGTGCGAACTCGTCGATGTTCTCGTCGCCGACCACCACGTACGACAGGTTCCACCGCTCGCGGCGTTGGTGCAGCTGCTCGATGATCTCGTTCTCGCTGCCCACCAGCGCCGC
>CAZLEC010000421.1:0-4514 GCA_964558245.1 uncultured Burkholderiales bacterium
TCATGATCCTCCTGCCCGACACCGAGCAGAAGAAGGTCTACGAGGCCGACATCGCTCCCAACCTCGCCGACGGCAAGTCGATCGCGTTCGCGCACGGGTTCAACATTCACTTCAAGCAGATCGCGCCGCCGAAGGGTGTCGACGTGTGGATGATCGCGCCGAAGGGCCCCGGTCACCTCGTGCGCCGCACCTACGACGAAGGCGGCGGTGTGCCGTGCCTCGTCGCGGTCGAGCAGGACGCGACCGGCAAGGCGAAGCAGATCGCGCTCGCCTACGCGAAGGGCATCGGCGGAACGCGGGCCGGCGTGCTCGACACGACCTTCGAGGAGGAGACCGAGACGGATCTCTTCGGCGAGCAAGTGGTGCTGTGCGGCGGGCTCGTCGAGCTCATCCGCAACGGCTTCGACACGCTGGTGGAAGCCGGGTACCAGCCGGAGTCGGCGTACTTCGAGACGTTGCACGAGGTGAAGCTCATCGTCGACCTCATCTACGAAGGTGGGATCGCGGCGATGAACTACTCGATCTCCGACACCGCCGAGTACGGCGAGATGTCGCGCGGCCCGCGCGTCGTGACCCCGCAGACCAAGGCCGAGATGCAGAAGATCCTCGGTGAGATCCAGTCGGGCGAGTTCGCGAAGGAATGGATCGCCGAGAACGAGAACGGCCGCCCGAACTTCAACAAGATGCGCGACGCGGCGGCGAAGCACCCGATCGAGAAGGTCGGCGCCGAGCTGCGGGCGATGATGCCGTGGATCGCCGCGGGCAAGCAGCGCGTGCAAGACGTCTCCGGCGGCTAGGCGCAGATCCGGGCTCGCGAGGTTTCGCCGATGCGGACCGACGCACTCGTCTTCAGCGCGCCCGGCACGTGTGAGGTCTCGAGCTACGACTTGCCGGAGGAGCTCGGTCGGGGCGAGGTGCTGCTGCGCAACCGCCTCGGCCTGATCTCGCCCGGCACGGAGCTCGCGATCTTCTGCCGGACGCATCGCGGCTTCGATGTGGCGGGTCACTGGGCCCGGTACCCGTACTACCCGGGCTACTGCTCGGTCGCAGACGTGATCGCGGTCGGCGAGAAGGTCACGACCCTCGCACCCGGCGACCGGGTCGTGCACCAGGGCAACCACGCCACGCATGCACGCCAACCGGCGACTGCCGTGATCAAGATCGGGGGCGGTCTCGCCGACGAGCGCGCGGTGTTCCTCAAGATGCTCGGCATCGCGCTCACTCCGCAGCTGCTCGCGCCGCTCCGATTCGGTGAGTCGGCCGTGGTGTTCGGCCTCGGCATCGTGGGCAATCTCGCGTCGCAACTCTGCCGCGAGGCCGGTGCGTTCCCGATCGTCTCCGTCGACCCGCTTCCGGCACGCGTGGAGATCGCGGGCGCCTGTGGTCTCGATGGCGCGACGACCGACCGAACCGGGTCGACGGCGTCGTACGTCATCGAGGCCGTCGGATTGGCCGCCGCGCTCAGCGACGCGCTTGCGGCGGTCGAGCCCGATGGTCGTGTCATCGTGCTGTCGAGCCCGCGCGAGAAGGTCGAGATCGATCCCTACTTCGACATCCACCATCGCGGCGTGCGGCTGATCGGCGCGCACGAGTGGCGACGGAGCCGTGAGCAGCGCGTGCCCTACGACCCGTTCTTCGAACACCTCTTGACGACGGCTCGCGTGCAGGTCGACCCACTCGTGACCCACCGGGTCGCGTTCGCCGACGCGCAGCGCGCCTACGAGGGGCTCCGGGACGACCCGTGGGCGTGGCTCGGCGTGTTGCTGGAGTATCCATGACGATCCGGACCGTGCACGTCGGCGCGCGCGGCCGCGGCACCTGGCCGTTGCACTTGATGCGCGCCGACGCCGACTTCGAGCCGGTGGGGATCGTCACGCGCGACCCGGCGTCGCTCGCGGAGGACGAAGAAGCGGTCTTCGTCGATCTCAGCGCCGCGCTCGATGCGGTCGATTGTGACGCGGTGGTGGTGTGCACTCCGGTGGAGCTGCACGCGCGCGACCTGCGTACCGCGTTCGCGACGGGGAAGCACGTGTTGGTCGAGAAGTGCCTCTCGAACTCGTGGCCCGAGGCGTGCGCACTCGTGGCCGAAGCCGAGGCCGCGGGAGTGGAGCTCGTCGTTGCCCAGAACTACCGCTACGCCGCGTCGACGCAGACGCTGCACGCGGCGGTGACGGCGGGCGACTTCGGCACCGCGGCGCTCGTTGATCTGGGCCTGCACAAGTACCGGCCGGCGCCCCGCCAGCAGGACTATCCGTACGCGATGTTCTGGGACCAGGGTTGCCACCACGCCGACGACTTGCAGTGGTGTTTCGGCCCGATCGCGGCCGTGCGCGCGCACCCGTTCAGCGCGCCGTGGTCGCGTTATCGCGACGATGCCGCGATCCAGGCCGAGTTCACGTTCGATTCGGGAGCAACGTGCACCTACCTGCTCAGCAACGTTTCACGCGTGAACGAGCTTCGCTTCTCGGTGCATACTGATCGCGGCGCGCTGCAGTGGTGCGGTGACCACTGGGAGTTCTCCGAGGCAATCGCGCCCGACGACGCGCCGTTCGGCTGGAGCGCGCCGCCCGTGCGCGTGGAGCCGCCACCCGGCATGCCGGCGAGCGGCGAGCACGGCGTGCTCGACGCGTTTCGTCGCGCGGTCACGGAGCGGGCGCCGACGGAGATCAGCGGGCGCGCGAACTTGGAGACGCTGCGGGTGTGCGAGATGGTGCAACGTGCGGGCACGACCGGTGAGGTCGTTCATCGCTCCGATGTGCCTGATCTCGTGTAGGTGGCCAGGCCCTACGGCTCTTCGCCGAAGCGAATGCGACGGTCGAGCACACCCTCGGCGATCTGATCCAGGGTCTGACCCCGCACCGTGGCCCGGTCGCGCATCAGCGCGAGTGCCTCGTCGACCGAGCATCCGGCTTGCACGGACACCATGCCGGACGCCTGAGTCACCTTGACGCTGTGAGCGAACCCCGACCCGTTTCCCATCAGTAGATGATCGGGTCGAAGTCTCCGGGTAAATAGGGCCGAAGGTCCCTCCCAAGGTGAAGAGAGGACGCCATGCGACAGGTTTGTAACGTGCCTCGGATGGGTATCAGCCGCGCATCTTCTTCGCGTCGAGCATCTCGCGCGTCGCGTCGGCGTGGCCGGCGTGGTGCGCGGTTTCCTCGATCAAGTGGAGCAGCACCCAGCGCAGGGTGAGCGGCTCGTCGAATCCGAGGAGCACGTGCGCGGGACCGGTTCCACCTTCTTCGCCGAGGCACAGAGCCTCGAGGTTCGGCGCGGCGCGCACGATCCGCTCGGTGCGTTGCGCCTGTTCCCAATAGGCCGCGATGACCTGTTCGCCGGTGACGTCGCGCTCGAGGGTGAACTCCTCCTCGCGGACCGGGAACTCCGACCCGAGGTAACGACCCTCCACCCAGCGCCACTCCATGCGCGCGAGATGGTTGATCACACCGATGATCGGCAGGAGTCGACCGTCGGGCGTCCAGCGCAGTTGCTCTTCGGTCAGTCCGGCGGTGGTGGCGACTGCCTGCTCCCGTTGCCAGCGAACGAATCCGAGGAGCAGCTCGGTCTCGCTCGGCGTCGGCGCCGGGGAGCGCGGCGGGCTGAATCCCACGACGGTCGGCGCCCGGTCAGATGATCTTGAACACGTCGAGGACACGCGCGGCGTAGGCCGCGTCGCCGTCGACGGTCGTGAGGGTCTTCCACGGGCGGCGTTGCGTGCCCCACACCACGAAATCGTGCGAGTCGGAGGTGACCGTTGCGACCGAGCCCGACGCGGCGCCTTCGCTCACGAGCACGCGACCGTCGTCGCCGCCCGGACCGATCGACCAGGTGCCGCCACCGGCGCCGGTCAGTGTGAGGGTGATCGGCCGGTCGACGAAAGTGAGCTTCTCGGCGCACATCCACGGCAACCCGGCGAGCATCCACTCGATCGTCGGCGCGAGGCGCATGTCGTCGCGCGGCGGCTGCGGACGGTCGATCGGCCCGTTCGGCTCGAGAATGTCGTTGCGCAGGTGGCAGTAATTGTCGAACAAGAAGGTGCACGGCATGATCGCCATCGGGTGCGTGCCGAGGTCGCCCATCGGCAGCAGGGTCTCCGACATCGGCGGGTCCTGCAGCGTCGACGCGAGATCGGCGACCTGACCGCTGTACGTCTCGAACTCCGCGAGCACTTCTTCGACGGTCCACGCGCGCCGCTCCGCGACCGGAGCCTCCATGCCGTTCTCGGTGCCGCCGGTGAGGTCGGGCATGACCGACGGATCGACGACGCCGTGCAAGATGCTCGCCATGTGCGCGATCACGTCACGGACCGCCCACCCGTCACAGTCAGACGCGGCGTTCCATTCGTCGTCGGTCAAGCTCTTCGCGACGGTCAGCGTCGCGTCGCGCTCGGCTCGGAGTCCTTCGACGCCCAGTGTGCTCATCGTGTTCCCCCAGATGTATTTCGGTCAGCTTCTCGGTACCTGTGACCACGGAAGGTCGCGGTCGACACGCGGTTCCCCCGGAAGGCCGAGCAT
>CAZLEC010000422.1:0-4507 GCA_964558245.1 uncultured Burkholderiales bacterium
GACCTCACGCGCCCGCAGGGTCGGCGTGATCGGGCTCGCGACGGCACCGCAGCGCCACACCGCCCAACACAGCACAACACCTTCCCACCAGTTGGGAAGCTGCCACGCGACGACATCGCCGGGACGCACGCCGATCTCGTACAGCGCGCCGGCGAGGGCAGCAGAACGCGACCGCAGGTCGGCGACCGTGAGCCGGGTGTCCGCGTCGACGATCGCGAGCGTCGCGCCGTTGACGGAGTCGAGGCGGTCCAGCAGCGTCTCGTCGGTCCACACGCCGAGCGCGCGCCATTCGGCCTGCACCTCGGGCGGAGCCGGGTGCGTCCGGTTCATTGCGTGCCGTACACCGGGGCGGGCACGGGAGCCTTCGCGATCAGCTCGTGCACGGCGCTGCCGACGTCGGCCGGCTCCCAGCGCGCGCCCCGGTCGAGGCGAGGTCCGTGTTGCCAGCCGTCGGCCACCGAGATCATGCCGCCCTCCACCTCGAACACGCGCCCGGTCACGTCGCGCGACTCGGCGCTGCCGAGCCAGACGACGAGCGGTGAGATGTTGGCCGGGTCGTTCGGGTCGAAGCCGGATTCCGGAGCCTGCATCCGCTCGCCGAACACCTCTTCGGTCATGCGGGTGCGGGCGGCGGGCGCGATCGCGTTGGCCGTGACGCCGTAGCGCGCCATCTCGGCCGCCTCCACCAGTGTCAGCGCGGCGATGCCGGCTTTGGCCGCGGCATACGCACCTTGCCCGACGGCGCCCATGAGCCCCGCGCCCGACGACGTGTTCACGATCCGCCCGTCGACGGGTTCACCGTTCTTGGCCTGCGCACGCCACCACTCGGTCGCGTGACGCGTCGTCGCGAAGTGCCCCTTCAGGTGGACGCGGATCACTGCGTCCCACTCTTCTTCGCCGGTGGTGAACACCATGCGGTCGCGCAGGAACCCGGCGTTGTTGACGAGCACGTCGAGACCGCCGTAGGTGGCGATCGCGCTGTGCACGAGCCGGCGGGCACCGTCCCAGTCGGCGATGTCGTCGGCGTTCGCGAGGGCGTCGCCACCGGCGGCGACGATCTCGTCGACGACCTCCTGGGCCGGCCCCCGGTCGGCGCCGGTGCCGTCGCGCGCCACCCCGAGGTCGTTCACGACGACGCGGGCGCCTTCGCGGGCGAACGCCAGCGCGTGCTCGCGCCCGATGCCGCGCGCGGCTCCCGTGACGATGACGATGCGGCCGTCGCAGATGCCCGACACGTGCTGCGCTCCTTCGTTCGCGGGTCGTCACCCTACCGGCGCGTCCTGACGCGCGAAACTTGTGCGATGTCCGCGTTCATCTTCAATGTGACCTTCGACTGCGCAGATCCGGGATCGCTGGCGCGGTTCTGGTCGGAGGTGACCGGCTACCCGGTCGCCGAAGTACGCGACGACTTCGCGCGCCTTCAGGCCCCCGACAAACGGGGCCTGCGCCACATCCTGTTCTTCCGGGTTCCCGAGGCCAAGACCGCGAAGAATCGGGTGCACGTCGATCTCGCGTCGCGGGAGCCGGAAGCCGAGATCGAGCGGCTGCTGGCGCTCGGCGCGTCGCTCGTCGACGGCGGTGAGACGCCGCAGTGGCGCACCGGCAACGGGACCCGTTGGGTCACGATGACCGATCCCGAAGGCAACGAATTCTGCATCGGCTGAGCGAGCCCGGCGCAGATCCGGAGGCCCGGAGGTCGCAGTCGCATCTACGTCGGATACCGTCGATGCCATGAAGCTCTCGCCGCGCTACGACGGACCGTCCATTCTCTCGTTCGACGGTCGTGCCGACGACCAACTCGCGCCGGTCACGCGCCAGCGCCGCCGAATGGAGACGATGCTCGGGACCCTTGCCGACGACGAGTGGCAGTCGCCGACGCGCTGCGAGGGTTGGACGATCCAAGACGTGATCTCGCACCTCGTCACGGTCAATTCGTTCTGGGAGACGTCGGTAACGGCCGGCCTCGGCGGTGAGCCGACGCGCTTCCTTGCGACCTTCGACCCGGCCGCACACCCGGCGCTGATGGTCGACGGCATGCGCGCGCTGTCGCCGCAAGAAGTGTTCGACCAGTTCGTGGCGACGAACGACAAGTTTCTCGGCGCCGTCGCCGCGCTCGACGAGGCCGGGTGGTCGACGCTGGCCGAGACGCCCGCCGGGCACGTGCCGATTCGCCTCCTCGCGGCCCACGCGCTGTGGGACTCGTGGGTGCACGAACGCGACATCGCCGTTCCGTTCGGGCTCACCCCGGAGGTCGAGCCCGACGAGGTGCGCTCCTGCTTGCGCTACGCGGCCGCGCTCGGCCCGGCGCTCGCGCTGACCCGAGGTGCGCCCCTCGCCGGCGAGTTCGCGGTGGTCGCCGGCGAGCCCGCGACGAATTTCGTGCTCGAAGTCGGCGAGTCGGTTGCCGTGCGCGACCGCGAAGCGACAGCCGATGCGCCGTGCCTGCGGGGCGGAGGAGTGGAGCTGGTCGAGGCGTTGAGCATCCGCGCGCCGTTGCCCGCCGATGCGCCCGAGGCGTGGTACCGCGTGCTCGAGGGCCTGGCGACCACGTTCGATGCGGAGCTCGAGACGCGCTAGTCGAGTAGTAGCTACATTGCGACCATGGCTGACCAGGTGAGTGTGACCGCCGACATTGGTGCGCCGGCGGAGTTGGTGTGGTCGATGGTGGCCGACGTGACCCGCATGGGGGAGTGGTCGCCCGAGAACGAAGCGGCAACCTGGCTCGGCGGCGCCACTCGCGCCGAGCCCGGCGCGAAGTTCCGCGGTACGAACCGCAACGGCAAGAAGAAGTGGGACACGCTGGCGCAGATCGCCGACGTCGAGCCCGGTCGCCGGCTGTCGTTCCACGTCACGGCCGCGGGTTTCAAGGTCGCCGAGTGGCGTTACGAGCTCGAGCCGATCCCGGCCGGATGCCGGATCACGGAGACGTGGATCGACGAGCGCGGGCGCATCGCGAAGTTCCTCGGCAAGCCCGTGAGCGGGGTCGACGACCGCGCGCCGCACAACCGGCTCGGTATGGAGCAGACGCTCGAGCGACTCAAGGCCGCGGCCGAGTCGGCCCACGCGGCGCCCGGCGCGCTCGACTGACGAAGGGAGCGGCGAGATGAGACTCGAGGCCGGCAAGGTCGCGGTCGTCACCGGTGCCGCGAGCGGGATCGGTCTCGCATTGGCCGAGCGGTTCGCGAGCTCGGGCATGCACGTCGTGCTCGCCGACGTCGACGAGTCAGGGTTGACCACCGCGGCCGATCGAGTCGCCGCGCGCGGGGTCGAGACGCTCACTGTCCGCACCGACGTGAGTGACGAGGCGTCGGTCCAGGCGCTCGCGTCCGCCGCGACGCAGCGATTCGGCACGGTGCACGTGGTCTGCAACAACGCCGGTGTCGTCTCGCAGGCCGACGCCTGGTTCGGCCCGCTGTCGGCGTGGACTTGGGTGCTCGGCGTCAACCTCTGGGGAGTGATCCACGGAGTGCGCGCGTTCCTGCCGGTGCTCGCCGCGCAGGGAGAAGGGCACATCGTGAACACCGCGAGCATCGCCGGCTTGCTCCCCGGGTTCGGCGCCTTCGACGCGTCGAAGCACGCGGTCGTCGCGCTCACCGAAGACCTGTACCTCGCGATGCGCGGCTCCGGGTTGCCGATCGGGGTGAGCGTGCTGTGCCCGGGCTGGGTCCGCACGAACATCCTCGACGCCGAACGCAACTGGCCCGACGACCTCGGCGCCGAGCCCGAGCGCGCGATCGGTTCCGACATCGTGCTGGGTCACGTGCGGCGGGTCATCGACGAGGGGATGCCGCCCGCCGCGGTTGCCGATCTCGTGGCCGACGCCGTGCAGTCGGATCGGTTCTGGGTGTTCCCGCATCCTGATTTCGTCGAGGTCGCGGTGCGGCGCTGGCAGGACATCGCCGAAGGCCTCGATCCCCGTCTCGACCTGGAGGTCCCCGGGCTCCCTTCGACGACGCAGATCGCCGAGGAGATCCTCGCGTCACTCGCTCCGCCGCCGGCGCCGTGAGCGCGAACTGGAGCCTGGCGATCGACCGCGCCGACCTGTCGCGCACGGAGTTGCGAGACGAAGCCCCGGCCGCCCTCCGCGACGGCGAGGCGCGGTTGCGGGTCGACCGGGTCGGGATGACGGCCAACAACGTCACGTACGCGCTGCTCGGCGACGCGATGCACTACTGGGACTTCTTCCCGACCCGGCCGGGCTGGGGTCTGGTGCCGCTGTGGGGCTTCGGTGAGATCGTCGAGTCGACGAGCGCGGGTGTTCCGGTCGGCGCTCGGGTGTACGGATACTTCCCGTCGGCGAGTCACCTCGTGGTGCAGCCCGCACGAATCGACGCGGGCGGCTTCCGCGACGCGAGCGAGCACCGGGCGGTACTGCCGTCGCCGTACAACAACTATGTGTTCACCACGACCGACGCCGCGTACGTCGCAGATCAAGAAGACCTGTTGATCCTCTACCGGCCGCTGTTCTTCACGTCGTACATGCTCGCCGACCAGCTCGAGGACAATG
>CAZLEC010000423.1:0-4485 GCA_964558245.1 uncultured Burkholderiales bacterium
AAACCATGTTGCTTTCACGGGTCGCCGAGTCGGTGTACTGGGCCGCGCGCTACCTGGAGCGCGCCGAGGCCACCGCCCGGCTGGTGCACGTGCACACCGAGCTCTTCTTGGACTTGCCGAAGGCGGCGGGCATCGGATGGACACCGCTGCTCGCGTTGACCGGAAGCGGCGAAGCGTTCCGCGACCGCCACCACGAAGTCAGCGAAGAGCAAGTGGTCGACTTCCTCGCGACCGGCGCCGATCATGACGGCGCAATCGTCGCGTCGATCGCGAGGGCCCACGCGAACCTGCGCGTGACGCAGGCGATCCTGCCGATCGAGGCGTGGGAGGTATTGAACGAGCTCCACTATTGGGTCAACCAGACGCGCAACCAGGCTGTCGACCGGCGCACCCGGTTGGCATGGACGAACCAGTTGATCCGCCAGTGCCAGCTGCTCTCGGGGCTGCTCGAAGGCACCATGAGCCACGACGACGCCTACGCCTTCCTCGAGATCGGCCGCGGCCTCGAGCGCGCCGACATGACCACCCGGATACTCGACGTGCAGGCCGGCATCCTGCTCGGTCAGCGCGACGACGTCAGCGCCTACGCCGACCTCACCTGGATGGGCGTGCTCCGTTCGCTCAGTGCCCACCAGATGTTCCGGCGCACCGTCGGGTCGAGCGTGTCCGGCCCGGCCGCATTGCGATTCTTGCTCCGCGACCCGCAGTTGCCGCGCTCGGTCGAGCGCTGCCTGATCGAGATCTCGCGCGCGCTGCTGGAGTTGAGCCGCCACCACCAGCCGATGGCCGCGTGCGCGGCCATACAGCAGCTGCTCGAACGCGCCGACCTCGACTCACCCGACGGCGAGGGACCGACCGCGACGGCACTGCACGAGTACTCGAACCGCCTGCAAGACGGTTTTGCCGCGCTGCACGAGCTGCTCGTCGCGACCTACTTCCAGATGAAACCGTCGACCTCGACGGTGCTGTTGCCGGTGTGAGCATCCGAGTCGCGCTCGAGCACCGGATGTCGTACCGGTTCGACCGGGCGGTGAAGCTGTCACCCCACGTCGTGCGGCTGCGTCCGGCCGCGCACTGCCGCACGCCCGTCCTCGCGTACTCGCTCACGGTCACGCCGGCGGAGCACTTCGTCAACTGGCAGCAAGACCCGTTCGGCAACCACCTGGCCCGTCTCGTGTTCCCCGAGCCGGCGACCGAGCTCTCCGTCACTGTCGACCTCGTCGCCGATCTCGCGGTGATCAACCCGTTCGACTTCTTCGTCGAAGACTCCGCGGCGCGCTATCCGTTCTCCTACGACGAGATGCTGCAACGCGATCTCGCGCCGTACCTCTCCGATGACGAGCCCGGGCCCCTCGTTGCCGCGTGGCTCACGCAGTGGTCGGCGGATCATTCGTCGTCCGGCTCCGACGGTCCGGCCGTCGTCGACTTCCTCGTGGAGCTCAACCAGCGAGTGCTCCGTTCGGTCGCGTACACGACGCGCATGGAACCGGGAGTGCAGACCCCCGACGAAACGCTCGAGAAGGCCATCGGCTCGTGCCGCGACAGCGCGTGGCTCCTCGTGCAGATACTCCGCCAGTTGGGCCTCGCGGCGCGGTTCGTATCGGGGTACCTCGTGCAGCTGCGGCCCGACGAGGTGCCGCTCGACGGCGCGCCCGGACCGCGCACCGACTTCACCGACCTGCACGCGTGGGCCGAGACGTACGTGCCCGGCGCGGGTTGGATCGGTCTCGACCCCACGTCGGGTCTGCTCGCCGGAGAGGGCCACCTCCCCCTCGTGTGCGCGCCGCATCCCACCACGGCCGCGCCGATCTCCGGAACGACCGACCCGTGTGAGGTGACGTTCGAGCATTCGAACACCGTGCGCCGGCTCGTCGGGCCGCCCCGCGTGACGATGCCCTACTCCGACGAGCAGTGGGCGCAGATCGACACGCTCGGCAACGAGGTCGACAAAGCGCTCGCCGCGGGCGACGTCCACCTCACGCTCGGCGGGGAACCCACCTTCGTTGCCGCCGACGACATGGAGGCCGACGAGTGGACCGTCGCCGCCGACGGCGCCGACAAGCGGGCTCGGGGCGAAGCGCTCGCGCGGCGGCTACTCGACCGCTTCGCGCCCGGCGGGCTGCTCCACTACGGGCAGGGCAAGTGGTATCCGGGCGAACCGCTCCCCCGCTGGCAGATCGCGGTCCTCTGGCGCGCCGACGGCGAGGCACTGTGGAACGACCGGACGCTCCTCGCCGACGGCGTCTTCTCCCCCGGCGCGCGCGCAGACTCGGCGGTGGCCGGCGCGCGCTGCGAGGACGCCGAGCTGTTGGCCCGTTCGATCGCCGCGTTGCTCGGTCTGCCCGACGAATGTTGCATGCCGGGTTACGAAGATCCGCTGAACTTGCTCCTGGTGGAAGCTCGCCTGCCGTCCGGCGAGCCGCCGGCCACCGATCTCGACCCGACCGACCCCGCGCTCGCCGTGAGCGCCACGCGCCTCGCCTCGGTCGCGGCACTCGACGAAGCCGGCCGCGGCGTTCCCGCGGGCTGGGTGATCCCGCTGCACCCTGTTCCCGAACAGCGGGCCGGCGACCGGCCGGGTTGGGCGACGACACGTTGGACGTTGCGCCGGGGTCACCTCATGCTCATCCCCGGCGACTCGCCGATGGGCGCGCGCTTGCCCCTCGACGCGCTCACGTGGCTGCCGCCGCCGCCCCCCGACCCCGAGCCCAGCCCCTTCGACGAACTACCGGCGCTCCCCGATCGGGAGTCCGCGGCCGCGCGGCCGCGCCCGGAAGCCGAGAAGGTCGAGCCGGAGAAGTTGCCGCGCGGCGCGCTCTGCGTGGAGGCGCGCGCCGGCAACCTCTTCGTGTTCCTGCCTCCGATACAGCAACTGGAACACGCCATCGACCTCGTCGGCGTCGTCGAGGAGGCCGCGGCCGCGCTCGCGCGACCGATCGTGCTCGAGGGCTACCTCCCGCCGAACGACCCGCGCATCGTCCGGCTGGCCATCACCCCCGACCCGGGCGTGCTCGAGGTCAACGTTCATCCCGCGTCGTCGTGGCAGGAGTTGGTCGACATCACCACGGGCGTGCACGCCGACGCGCGCGCCACGCGTCTCGGCACCGAGACGTTCCATCTCGACGGGACCCACGCCGGCACCGGCGGCGGCAATCACCTGACCCTCGGCGGCCCGACTCCGGCCGAGAGCCCGATGTTGCGCCGGCCCGACCTGCTCCGCAGCATCATCACGTTCTGGCAGCACCATCCGTCGCTCTCGTACTTCTTCTCGGGCCGTTTCGTCGGACCGACGAGCCAGGCCCCCCGCGTCGACGAAGCGCGCCACGAGAGCCTGTACGAGCTCGAGATCGCGTTCGCCGAGCTGGAACGGCGCACCGCGGCCGCCGGCGGCGCGGCACCGCCCTGGCTCGTCGACCGTTTGTTCCGCCACCTCCTCGTCGACGTCACCGGCAACACGCACCGCGCCGAGTTCTGCATCGACAAGTTGTTCAGCCCGGACTCCGAGCGCGGCCGCCTCGGGCTCCTGGAGCTGCGCGGCTTCGAAATGCCCCCGCACCCTCGCATGGCCCTCGTGCAGGCACTCCTCGTGCGTGCGCTCGTCGCCCGCTTCTGCTCGGAGCCGTACACCGGATCGCTCGTGCGATGGGGCACCGAGCTGCACGATCGGTTCCTGCTTCCGTTCTACGCGGCGGCCGACATCGCGGAGGTGGTCGATGACCTCGACCGGCACGGGTTCGATTTCGATCTCGCGTGGCTCGCGCCGTTCTTCGAATTCCGCTTCCCGCGCATCGGCGAGACCGAAGTCGACGGCGTCAACCTCGAGTTACGCGCCGCGATCGAGCCGTGGTCGGTGCTGGGTGAAGAGGTGACGTCCACCGGCACTTCCCGATACGTCGACTCCTCGGTCGAGCGCCTTCAGGTGAAGGTCGACGGGCTCACGTTCGAGCGTCACGTGATCACGTGCAACGGTGTGCCGGTTCCGTTGCACACCACCGGCGCGCGCGGCGGTTACGTCGCGGGGGTCCGCTACAAAGCCTGGCAACCGCCCTCCGGTCTGCACCCCACCATCGGGATCCACGCCCCACTCGTGTTCGACGTCGTCGACCGGTGGAACGGCCGCTCCCTCGGCGGTTGCACATATCACGTGACGCATCCCGGTGGCCGCACCTACGACCGCTTCCCAGTCAATGCCAACGAAGCGGAGGCGCGCCGCGCCAGCCGCTTCACCGCGCTCGGACATACGCCCGGCCCGATCGCCCTGAGCGATCGCGGAGACGGCGCGCGCTTCGCGCGCGTCGGGATCGAAAGCCTGGAGTACCCTTTGACGCTGGATCTGCGGCGCGCCCCGTTCCCTCGGGGATACCCCGGACCGCGGGCGAGCTGACGGCACAACGAGTGCAGGCAACCTCATGACGATCAGCTCGATCCCCGACCTCCTCTCGTCGTACCAGCCTGTGCGGGGCGTCTACGACGAGATGCTCGACG
>CAZLEC010000424.1:0-4475 GCA_964558245.1 uncultured Burkholderiales bacterium
AGGTGCGCGAGGCCTGGCAGGCTGCCGTACGCGAAGGCACCGCGCCGCAGCTCGCGGGGCTGTTCCGGCACGCCGTCGAGTCGGGAAAACGCGTGCGCACCGAGACGGGGATCGGCCGGCACCCGGTGTCGATCCCCTCGGCCGCGGTCACCGTTGCCGCCGAGCACCTGGGCACGTTCGACGGCGCCAAGGTGCTCGTCGTCGGCGCGGGGCAGATGGGAACCGGCCTCGCGTCCACGCTGCGCTCGCGAGGTGTCGACCACGTGTGGATCGCGAACCGCACGTTGGAGCGGGCGCAGGAAGCCGCGGAACGCATCGGTGGGCAGGCGATACCGCTGAGCGAGATCGCCGACACCCTCGTAGATGCCGACGTGTTGCTCTCGTCCACCGCGTCGCCGCAGGTGCTCATCGAGCGATCGACGATCGAGATGGTGATGGCGTGTCGCGGCGGCCGGCCGCTGCTCGTCGTCGACGTGGCGCTGCCGCGCGACGTCGACCCCGGCGTGCGCGAAGTCAACGACGTCACCTTGCTCGACCTCGACGACTTGAAGGACTACGCACGGCGATCGGCCGAGCGGCGACGCGCGGAGATCGGCAAGGTGCGCGAGATCCTCGCGGCCGAGATCGACCGCTACCGCGCCGACCGGTCGAGTCGCGAGGTCGCGCCGCTCGTCGTGTCCCTGCGCCAGTTCGGCGAGCGCGTGCGCGCGGGTGAGCTCACGCGTTTTCGCTCCAAGCTCGAGAAGCTCGACCCTGATCAGCGCGCGGTCGTCGAGGCGCTGACGGAGGGCATCGTCAACAAGCTCCTCCACGAGCCGACGGTGCGCGTGAAGGACGCGGCGGGCACCCCGCGCGGCGAGTACTACGCCGACGCGCTCGCGGCGCTCTTCGACCTTCCTTCGTTCGAAGGCTGACTCCGTGCTGCGGATCGCGACGCGCGCCAGCGCCCTCGCGCGCTGGCAGGCCGAACGCGTGGCCGCGCTGCTCGGCGAACCGGTCGAGTACGTCCTCGTCACGACCACCGGCGATCGCGATCAGCGTCCCGACCTCCACGCGATCGGAGGGACCGGCGTGTTCGTGAAGGAAGTGCAGCAGGCGGTGCTCGACGGCCGCGCCGACCTCGCGGTGCACTCGGCCAAGGACCTGCCGGCGCAGACTCCCGCTGGCCTCGTGCTCGCGGCAGTTCCCGAGCGAGGCGACCCTCGCGACGCGCTCGTCGGCGTCGCGCTCGACGCCATCCCGACCGGTGGTCGCGTCGGCACCGGGTCCGTGCGCCGGCGCGCCCAGCTCGCGGCTGTGCGTCCCGACCTCGTGTTCGCGCCGCTGCGCGGCAGCATCGAGACGCGCATGCGCAAGCAGGTGGAAGAAGGCCACGACGCGGTCGTCGTCGCGGTCGCCGCGCTCGACCGTCTGGGCCGGAGCGAACAGGCGAGCGAGGTGCTCGACCCGTCGGTGCTGCTGCCGCAAGCCGCGCAGGGAGCGCTGGCGGTCGAGTGCCGAACCGGCGACGACCGAGTGCGAGCGCGACTCGCCGCGATCGACGACGGAAACGCCCATTTCGAGGTTCGGGCCGAACGCGCCTACCTGGCCGAGCTCGGCGGCGGGTGCACGTTGCCCTGTGGCGCGCTCGCGAGCTTCGAGCCCGCCACCGGTCAAGTGACGCTCGACGCGCTGCTCGCCGCGACCGACGGTCACATCGTGCTGCGAACCCGGGTTGCCGGGTCGGATCCGATCGAAGTGGGCGCGGCCGCGGCGCGCGATCTTCTCGACGGCAAAGGCGGCCGCGCCGTGCTCGACGTCGAGATGACGTCGTGAAGGTTCGGCCGGCATGACGGTGTATCTCGTCGGCGCGGGTCCCGGCGACCCGGGCCTGCTCACTCGGCGCGGCGAGGAGCTGCTGCGGCGCGCCGACGTCGTGGTGTACGACCGGCTCGCGTCGCCCGCGTTGCTCGGCTTGGTGCCGGCCGGTGCGGTGCTCGTCGACGTCGGCAAGGCGCCCGGCCGCGTGGCGATGGCGCAGGAGGAGATCAACGAGCTGCTCGTGGCGCGGGGTGCGGCCGGCTTGGAGGTGGTGCGCCTCAAGGGCGGCGATCCGTTCGTGTTCGGCCGGGGCGGCGAGGAGGCCGAGGCGTGCGGTGACGCCGGCGTGCCCTTCGAGGTGGTTCCCGGCGTCACGAGCGCGATCGCGGCGCCGGCGTACGCGGGGATCCCGGTCACCCACCGCGGCTTGTCTACCAGTGTCACCATCGTGACCGGCCACGAAGACCCGACGAAGTCGGGCACCGACACCGACTGGGCCGCACTCGCGCGGGGCACCGGGACGCTGGTCGTGCTGATGGGTGCCGGCCACCTCTCCGACATCGCGAAAGCCTTGCTCGCGGGAGGGCGCGCGCCTTCGACGCCGGTGGCGGCGATTCGCTGGGGAACGCGCCCGGAGCAACGCACAGTGCGCGGCACGCTCGCGACGATCGCGGAGCTCGGCGTCGCGTCGCCGAGCGCGATCGTGATCGGCGCGGTGGCGGGCCTCGATCTCGGTTGGTTCGAGCAGCGTCCGTTGTTCGGGCGCCGGGTGGTGGTCACGCGTGCACGTGAGCAGGCGAGCGAGCTCCGGCTCCGGCTGGAGCAGTTGGGCGCGGAAGTCATCGAGTTGCCGTCGATCGCGCTCGAGTCCCTCGACTTCGATCTGCCCGCGCTCGATCGCTACGAGTGGATCGTGTTCACGTCGGCCAACGGCGTAGATGCCTTCTTCGATCGCGGGCTCGCGTCGGTCGGCTTGGATGCGCGCGCGTTGGCGCCGGCCCGGGTCGCGGCGATCGGACCCGGCACGGAGCGCGCGCTCGCGCGGCGGGGCATCCGCGCCGATCTCGTTCCCGATCGTTTCGTTGCCGAGTCGCTGCTCGCGGCGCTCCCGGATCCCGAGTCGTCGGGCGCGCGGGTGCTGCTCGCGCGCGCGGAGACCGCCCGCGACGTGCTCCCCGACGGCCTCGCGGCGCGCGGGTACGCAGTCGACGTGCTCGCGGTGTATCGCGCCGTTCCGGTCGCGCCCGACCCGGCCGACGTCGCGCGCGTGCGCGCGGGCGAGGTCGACGCCATCACGTTCACGTCGTCGTCGACGGTGTCGAACTTCGCCGACGCGGTCGGCCCGTTCGAGGGCACGCCGCCGGTGATCTCGATCGGTCCGGTGACGTCGGAGACGGCCCGCAAGCGCGGATTGGCGGTCGACGCGGAAGCCGATCCCCACACCATCGACGGCCTGGTCGAGGCGCTGCTCTCCCGGCTCGCCGGCACCGAGCCGGCCGGGCGCTGACCGGTACCATCGACCACGTGTCGTTCCCCGAGCATCGCATGCGGCGGCTCCGGCGCACGCCGGCGTTGCGCCGGCTGGTGGCCGAGCATCAGGTTCGCGTGGATGATCTCGTGGCCCCGCTGTTCGTGAAGGAAGGCATCGACGCTCCTGAGCCGGTCGTGTCGATGCCCGGCGTCGTGCAGCACACGCAGGAAAGTCTGCGCAAGGAGGTGCGCGCGCTCGCCGACCTCGGCGTGCCCGCGGTGATGTTGTTCGGCATTCCCGAGCGCAAGGACGCGCGCGGTTCCGAGGCCGATGCCACCGACGGCGTGGTGCAAGTCGCGTTGCGAACGCTGCGCGAGGAGGTCAGCGACGCCATGGTCCTCATGGCCGACGACTGCCTCGACGAGTACACCGACCATGGTCACTGCGGGCTGCTCACCGCCGGCGGCGAGATCGACAACGACTCGACCCTCGAGCGTTACGCCACGATCGCGGTCGCGCAGGCGGGTGCCGGCGCCGACGTGATCGCGCCGTCGGGGATGATGGACGGCCAGGTCGGTGCGATTCGCCGGGCGCTCGACAGTGCCGGTCATTCGCAGGTCGCGATCCTGGCGTACGCCGCGAAGTACGCGTCGGCGCTCTACGGTCCGTTCCGCGATGCGGCCGAGTGCGCGCCGCAGTTCGGCGATCGGCGCGGCTACCAGATGGACGCCGGGAACACCCGTGAGGCGATCACCGAGGTTGCGCTCGACATCGAAGAGGGCGCCGACATGGTGATGGTGAAGCCCGCGCTCTCGTACCTCGACGTGATCGCGCAGATCCGGGGATCGTTCGACGTTCCGGTCGCGGCCTACCACGTGAGCGGTGAGTACGCGATGGTGAAGGCCGCCGCGCAGCTGGGTTGGCTCGACGGCACGGCCACCGCGATGGAGCACCTCCTTTCCATCAAGCGCGCCGGCGCCGACATCGTGCTCACCTATTTCGCCCGCGAGGTCGCCGAGCTGATCCAAGCGTCCTGATGGCATCGTGGTTCGAGCGGGCCGAGGCCCGCATCCCCGGTGGCGTCAACTCGCCGGTGCGCGCGTTCGGTTCGGTCGGTGGAGATCCCTTCTTCGTCGCCCGGGGCCACGGCGCATACCTCGTCGACACCGAAGGTCGCGAGTACGTCGACTACGTGCAGTCGTGG
>CAZLEC010000425.1:0-4467 GCA_964558245.1 uncultured Burkholderiales bacterium
AGCTCCTCCTGCACCCCGACCAGCGGCAGCTCCTCCTCGACGATCCGGCGAAGATCCCGACCGCGGTCGAGGAGATGCTGCGCTGGGTGAGCCCGATCAAGAACATGTGCCGCACGGTCACGCATGACACCGAGTTCCTCGGCGAGCAACTCTTCGCAGGCCAGAAGTGCATGCTGCTCTACGAATCGGCGAACCGCGACGAGACGAAGTTCGAAGATCCGTTCCGTTTCGACGTGCAGCGCGCACCCAACGAGCACGTGGCCTTCGGCTTCGGCTCGCACTTCTGCCTCGGCCAGGCCCTCGCCCGCCTCGAGCTGCGCGTGATGTTCGAGCAGCTCCTCGCACGGATCCCCGACCTCGAGCTCGCGGTCGACCCCGCCGACCTGCCCCGCCGGCCCGCCAACTTCATCAGCGGCTTGGAGTCGATGCCCGTGCGGTTCTCGCCCTCGGCCCCGCTCAACCGGAGCACCCTATGAGTGATGCAGACGCGAACCGGGCGTTGATCGAGCGGTTCTGGGTGACGTTGTACGAGCGCGACTTCGACGGCGTGGGCGCGTTCTTCGCCGACGACGGCGAGTACACCGACATGCCGACCCCGCCCGAAGACGTCGCGCGCGGCCCGGCGATGATCGCGGCGCGGCTCCGCCTCGGGCTCGAGCCGCTCGCTTCCCTCTCGCACACGATCAAGACGATCATCGTCGACGGCGACACCACGGCCACCGAGCACGTGGAGCACTGGGAATGGCCCACCGGCGAGAAGGTCTCGTTCCCGTTCGTGTCGATGCACGAGATCCGCGACGGCAAGCTCGTGCGGTGGTGGGACTACTGGGACCTCAGCACGCTGATGAACGCCGCCCCCGCGTGGTGGGTCGAGCACATCATGACCGAGTCGGCCGACGTCGGCCTCCGCGACCCCGACTGAAGCCGAACTGGTTCGAGGTTGGGTTATTTGGGTTGGAAGCGGACGGCGCCGTCGAGGCGGATGGTCTCGCCGTTGAGGTAGCCGTTCTCGATGATCTGCTGCGCGAGCTTCGCGTACTCGTCGGGCTCGCCGAGCCGCTTGGGGAACGGGACCGTCGCCGCGAGGCCCTCGCGGATCGACTCGGGCGCCATCATCATCGGCGGCGTGCCGATCGTGCCCGGCGCGATCGTGCAGACCCGCACGCCGACCGCGGCGAGATCGCGTGCCGCGATGATCGTCATGCCGATCACTCCGGCCTTCGCCGAGCCGTACGCGATCTGGCCGATCTGGCCCTCGTAGCCGGCGATCGAGGCGGTCTGCACGCACACACCGCGCTCGCCGCCCGCGTCGGGCTCGTTGGTGGCCATCTGCGCGGCCGCGAGCCGGAGCACGTTGAACGTGCCGACGAGATTCAGCTCGACGGTGCGCCGGAACGCGTCGAGCGCGTGGGGCGTGCCGTCGCGACCGACCGTACGGCCGGCGATGCCTCCGCCCGCGCAGTGCACCGACATCGCGAGCCGCCCGAGCTCGGCGCCGGCCGCGACCGCGGCTGCAACGTCGTCTTCCGAGGTCACGTCGCACTTCACGAACATCGCCTTCGCGCCAAGCTCGCTCGAGATCGCCTCGCCGGCCTCGGCGCTCAGGTCGGCCAACACGATCGACGCGCCCGCGGCGTGCAGTCGCCGCGCGGTCGCGGCGCCGAGTCCGGATGCCGCGCCGGTTACGAGGGCGACGTTGCCGTTGATCTCCACTGATTCCCCTTCATCCCGAAGCGATCGGCCACGAGCGCGATCCGCTCCGGCTCCCCGCTGACGACCACGTACTCGACGTTGCGCAAGTGCGAGACCTTGCCCACTTTCTCACCTTGCGGGTTGTGAATGCCGATCTGGGCGCCCACGTAACGCCGGGAGTCGAAGGCGAAGGTGCAGGCGGCTCCACCCCGCGCCGCGACCATCGCCTCGAGTTGCTCGATAGTGACCCACGACTCGTCGTTGTAGGAGACCGCGACCACGGCGGCGTCGACGTCGCGGATCACACCGGCCAGCGAGTCGGCCATGCGGCGGCGCTCGTTGAACGGGCTGTGCGTCTCGGGGTCGCGCGCGTCCACGCGCTTGCACGCGACGCCGTAGTGCACGGGCGCGTCCCACGCGACCAGCGTCTCCCAGATGTGGTAGTTGGTGAAGTACCGGTGTTGGTTGTAGGGAGGATCGAGGTACGCGAAGTCGAACGGACCGAGCTGCGCAGCCAGCTCGCACGCATCGCCCCGCACCGCCGCGCCGCCGCCCGCCAGCAGCTCGGGCGGGCGCAGCTCGAGCGCGCGAAACGACCGGGGCGACCACTGCTTCACGTAGGCCATCTGCACGCCCGTGGTGGAGTCGACGCGGTCGGCCGCCTCGATCAGGCTCGTGAGCAGCAACGGGTACAGCGAGCTCGCGGAGTACTCGCCCTCGATGGCGTCGCGGATGGCGTCGATGCGCCGGCCGTTGAACGGCTGGAAGAAACGTGATTTCTCACAGAACGTCTCGGTCACGTACCCGTCGGCGCCGGGTCGCGCCGAGAGGTCTTGCAGCGCGTCGTGGAGCTCGGCGGCGTCGACCGCGGCGGCGTCGGTCTCGATGTAGCAGCGGGCGAACACCTCGGCGTAGCGCGCGGTGTCGACCGCGGTCACGTGCATCCCGCGCCGCTTCAACTCCTGTGCCACCCGGGTCGTGCCGGTGAACAGATCGAGCGCGCGTCGGGCACTCACCGCGTCGGCGAGCTCACCGAGCACGGGCACGAGTCGTCGTTTCGAGCCGATGTACTTGATCATTGGGTCCGCACGGTATGCGACGGCGCGCCGCGAATCGCGCGTCCTCGCGTCACCGGCGCGAGCGCGGCTTCCAGCGCGGCCGCCTGCGCGCTCGAGAGATGCCGCCCGAAGTGCTCTCGGAGCGCCTCGGTGTACACGGCGTCGGCCCGGTTGAAGCGAGCTCGACCGGCGCGGGTCATCACGAGCACGGTCGCGCGACCGTCGCCCGGATCGGTGCGCCGCGCGACCAGACCGTCGGCTTCCATGCGTTGCACGAGGCGGCTGAGGCCGGGCTGGCTGTATCGCGGGTGCATCAAGTCGTGCAGCTCGCTCAGCCGGAGCCGGCCGGGCGGCTCCGCGCGCGCGAGGTACGCGAGCGCGGAGAACACGCCGGAGTCGAGCCCGGCCTCGACTTCGAGCGCGCGAACGACGTCGTGCAACACCGACTGGTACACGGCCACCAGCTCGCTCCACGCCCGGAGTTGTCGGTCGTCAGGCACTTCGGGGGTCGTCGAGCACCAGCTCGAACTCGCCCGCGATGCGCCGCTGCAGCGAGTCGTTGATCGTCGCGCGGAGCTCGGCGGGGGGAAGCACGCACTCCTCGCATTCGACGGTGTCGAGCACGAGCCGCAGGCGGATGCGCGCGGTCTTCGGGTTGGCCTCCACGAGCACGAGGTCGGCGCCGTCGGCGCGCAGGAAGCGGCCCAACTCGTCGACGGCAGCCGCCACGGCCGCGTCGTCGATCACGGGCGCAGCACCGGGTGGCTCTGCATCTGGCTCTCACCGAAGCTCGGGAGCGCGACCGCGTGCAGGCTGCCCAGGCCGCCGCACACGAACGGGACGATCTGGTCGGGCCGGCCGACGAGGTGAACCCGGCCGTCGGCGTCGACCCGGCCCTTGGCCCGCAGGATCCGCTGGTTGGGCTCCGGCCACAACTCGATCGGCTGCCACGCGTTGTCGCGCAGGAACTCCTGCATCGACTCGACCTCGGGGAACGCGGCGCCGAATCGCTCGGCCCACATCGGGTTGATCGCGACCACCACCTCGCCGTTCTGCGCGTTCCCGAGATACATGTTGGAGAGCGGGAAGGCCAGGCTCTTCGCGATGAGGTACACGAGGTCGCGAGCGTCGTCGTTGTGAATGTCGGCGAGGGGAAACGTTCCCTTGCCGCCGTGTACGGTCACGACGTCCTGGTCGGACGAGTAGCCGCGTCGCTCCGCGAGGCTCGGCCACGGAGACCGCTCCTCCCATTCGCCGATGCAGAACCCGAAGCGCGCCGGCTGGCCGAACACCGTCTTGGTGGTCTCGCCCGCGCGTTGACCGCCGATGTTGCGCAGGCACAGCGAGACCGCGCGCCCGATCGTCATCGAACCCCGGCCCGCCGCACCACCCATGCAGCCGGCGCGGTAGTCGATGCCGAGCTCGTCGCGGCACGGGCCGTTCACGAGCAACATCGGAAACACCGACGACGTGGTGGTCGTGAGGCCGAACGCGTTCCACTCGGGCTCCGAGATCGCCTCGAGTGCGGCAATGACCAGCGGAAACGCGGCCGGCTCGCAACCGGCCATCGCCGCGTTCACGGCGATGAGCTCCAGCGTCGCGACGCCGTTGCTCGGCGGCAGCACGCACAGCGCGTGATCGGCCGGATACGGCGTCGCCGCGAGGAGGGCCTCGACCGCGTCGTCGGTGGCGGGCAGCATCGGCACGCCGTCGCTCC
>CAZLEC010000426.1:0-4459 GCA_964558245.1 uncultured Burkholderiales bacterium
CGACGTCGCGCCCATTGTGGAGCAGCTCGCCCCTCCGGGAGACGCCGTCACGACGTAACCGGTGATCGCGGAGCCGCCGTTGCCGGCCGGGGCAGTGAACGTCACGCCGACGAAACCGTTGCCCCGGATACCCGAGACGCCGGTCGGCGGACCTGGCACCGCGACAGGAGTGATCGCGACGCCGGAACTCGCGGCGCCGTTCCCGACGGCGCTCACGGCTCGGACTTCGACGTTGTAGCTCGTGCCGTTCGTCAGTCCGGCCGCGGTCGCGGTGACGGTATTGACAACGTTGCCGTTGACGGTGGTGATCGTGGTCGTGGTGGAGATGGTGGTCCAAGTGCCGCCACCGTTGGTCGACACCTGATAGCTGGTAATCGCAGAGCCGCCGTCACTCGGCGGTGTCCAACTCAGGTTCGCCGCGGAGTCGCCGGCGGTCGCGGTGACACTCGGCGCCGAGGCCACGACCGCGGCTGCCGCCACCAGCACGTTGCTGCTCGTCGTGACCACACCCGCAAACCCCGTGCCGAGACTGGTGTCGGAGTTCGCCTTCCCGCCGTACTCGACGACGTAGCCACTGGCGCCTGCATTCGACGGCGGAAGGTCGTTCCACGAACCCGAAGTGCCGTTCCAGTTCGTCACGGCCACGTACTCGCCGTGGTACGCCGTTCCCGTGCCGCCGGAGTTGTTGGGCTCGCCGGTGTTCCAACTGCTGTAGAAGCTGCCGCTGTTGGCGAACGTGCACGAGCCGGAGTAGTTCGTGCACTCGCTGATCACACCGCCGGCGATCGGGCTCTCACTGGCACCGGAGATCCACCGCCACACGCGCGGGTAGATGGTACCCGACACAGTGGCCAGGGATTGAGTCCCGTCGATCGCGATCGACTCGTACGCGCGCGCTCCGAACCACACGTTCGTGGCGTTCGCGATCTTCGTCGAGATGAACGTGTTCACCACCGCGTTCGGGATCGACGCGAGATAGCCCTGTTGTCCGCCGAAGCTCAGTGCCTGGGCGGCGACGTCGGAGCTCGTCCAACTGCACGTCGAGCACGCGACGTATTTATAGAAATGCTGATTGGAAGCCAGATAGTTGTATCCACTCTGTGCGACCATCGCGGTCAAGCCGATCACAGCCGTGCCGGTCGTACCGTTCGTCACCAGCGTGGTCGAGGCCAGTCCAACGTTCACCGCGCTCTGCAATCCGGAAAACGTCACCGATGCCGTGCCACTCCAACTGTTGCCGTAACCCAGCGTCAAGCCGGTCGTGGTCGAGATCGTTAGGGTCCCGATCGTCGTCGCGACCGTGACCTGCACCTGATCGACCGTGTCACCCGAGACGGAAAGGCCGGTCAGCACGCCCGAAGAGTTCGGCGCAACGAGCAAGGTCGACGTCGGCGTGACCGTCAAGCTCGAAGTCGCTCCCGCCGCAGTCGGAGCAATGAACCCACCCGCGAACGATCCGGCCAGAACCACAGTCGCCAGCAGGACACACGCGCCAAGGCGAGCTCGGTGTGGGTCACGCGAGAGCGCGCGACATCGAGAGAAACAAGAGGGCATGGGCACGCTTCGCCACGTTGCCACGCAACCTTGAGGCGAAAGCTTTGGGCGACCTCGATGCAGTACTCAACGGACAAACGTCGTGGTGAGCGAACCACGATCTCGGACGCGAGAGTGTCAAACGCACTAGTGAGTTGGGTCCAAAGGCTCTAGTTATGAACACCAGTCGAGATGCGCGTGCCGCGGTTGACTCGCTAGTTGCCGCCTCTGCGAGCCACCGACAACGTGCCTGACGCTCGTCGAGGCGTCCCACAACACCTGCCGTAGGGCTACGCACGCGGCTCACCCGTAGTACGCCGGTTGTGGGCGCGCCAAGGGATGGACCTCGCGGCGGCGCGAGAAATACGACCGTCGGGTTCCTTGCTCGACGAACACGCGGCGCCGCCGAGCGACTTAACGCAGGTCATACGTCGACGCGGGACGCAACGACACTCGGCGAGAGCAACCGGCACGCACGCGGACGACGATGTCGCGCTGTGTGGTCGGCTCGAGGATCGTCGGGTTGTCGGGCGGAAGCCTCACGACGAACGCCGCCGCGAAACGGCGGAAGAACCGGCGGAACGAGACCCGAACAGACAGGGGGCCGGTGCAGGTGCACCGGCCCTGACCTGCTGTTTCAGATGGTGGCGGGGGGAGGATTTGAACCTCCGACCTTCGGGTTATGAGCCCGCGGCCCCTGCTCTCCCCTGCTCCCGGTTGGTCCCGTGGAGTACCGCTGACGAGGCGATACGCGCCACGTTCGTGACGTCGAGTCTCGCCCGCTCCCGGGCAGTACCGAAGAGAACGGCAGAATTCACGGCTCCACGCGCGATACAGAACCACATACCGCGCAGAGTGGCGGATCGCTGAGCGCTTCGACCGTCTCAGCGATCTGCATCGGCTTGGTTCTCGAGGATCATGGCGTCAACGCAGGGAAGTTCTCGGCCGCTGCACGCGCGATTCCGGCACCCATGCCGTCGCCGAGCGCGATGGCTTCGTCCACGAGGCGCGACGCGCGGTCGCGGTCGGCGAGCCGGTCGCGCAAGCGCAGTCCGCACGCGCCGTACAGTCGCGCGTACATCGCGAGGACGGGGGAACGCATGCGCTCGCAGTTGCTCAGTGCTGTGTCGAGCAGCCCGTCGAGTTCGTCCGGACGATCGGCGAGTGGCGCGATGGCCGCCATGTACACCTCGGTTGGGCCGGCCAACACGATGTTTCCGTACAGTTGGCCCCGCCAGCGGTCCATGGATTCGTACGCGGCGCTCGTCCATGGTGATTGCTCACCAAGGGCGGCTTCCACAGATGCAAACTGCGCGCTATCGGACAGGGCGACATCGGGCGGACCACCCATCTCGCTCCATGGCGCGTACGGCGACGGGCCAAACGCGCTGACGGTTCGCCGTGCGTGCTCAGCTTCGCCGGCGGTCGCGGCCTCCAGCACCGCCGCGCCCAGCCTCATGCCTTGATAATGCGGCGGGAGCGTCGCGCACAGCGCCCGCACTTCGGGCAACGACGCGGGATCCGCCCAGTCGATGAGCGCACCGGCGCGCATGACAGCGCGGAAGAACGCGGCGTCCGGCATCCCCGCCTCGGCCGCGATCTCGTGGCTTCGCTCGACGAGCGCAACTGACGCTTCGAGGTCGCCGGCGAGCCGCACGACGGCAGCTTCTTCCCACGTCGCGATCCACTCGAGTTCGGGCTGCCCCAGCGTGCGGGAGATCTCGGCCGCTTCGCGCAAGAGGACGTGCGCGGCCTCGAGATCGCACGACTCGTAGCACGGAAACCAGCCGTGTGCGCGCCCGCGGAAGCGCAGGTTGGGATCGCCGAGCTCGTCGGCAAGTCGTGTGAGCTCGAGGCAGTCGGATCGCCGCTGCTCGACCGTCGCCGGGCTCAGGAGCACGTTTTGGCGCGAGGCGAGAACGTTCGCGACGGTGTACGGATCGTCGTGCGCCCGGGCGGTGGCCATTGCCTCGTCGGCGAGTGCCATCCGACGGCTCGGATCTTCCTCGTACATGCTCTCGACCGCGAGCCGGATGAGCAGGAGCGCGCGCGTGTTCGCGTCGGCGTCGCCCAGAGCGACGAGCGCGGCCTCCAGCGCTGCGACGCGCTCGCCGTCGATTCCGTTCGTGTCGCTCTGCCAGCCGCGGCCGTTGGCGATCGCGGCCGTTGCCATGCGTGGCCCGTCGCCGATGCGTTCGGCGAGCCGGCCCGCGTCGAGCAACACGTCACGATGGCTCACGTCGCCGATGCGGCGGAGCGCCTCGCCCGTCATCGTCGTTGCGTCGATGCGCGTCGTGGGCGTCGCGTCGGCATCGTCGAAGAGATCGGCAGCCTGCGCGAGCCACTGCAACGCCTCGCGGTCGGCGAACTGCGACAGCGCTCGCTCGGCCGCGGCGATCGACGCCATGAGTGCGCGCGCCGGCTCCGTTCCGGCCTCGTACCAGTGCCGAGCGAGCGCAGCTCGATAACGGTCGAGGCGATCGGCGCGTAAGCGCTCGATGGTCTCGGCGAGCACACGGTTGTACCGCAAACGCCGGGCGGTGGGGATCTCGTCCAGCAGCGTCTGTTGCACGAGCGCGTGCGAGAACCGGTAACGCACGGGCGCGCCACCGAGTTCGTCAAGGAGCCCGGCGACACGCGCGGCTTCGAGGGCGTCGATCACGTGCTCGTCGGTGTCGCCGACGACGGCCGCGACGACATCGAGCTCGAAGTCCTGGCCCGCGACGGCCGCCGCGTGGAGCACCACGTCGCATGTCGCCGGGAGGGCGCTGAGACGCTGTCCGACGACCTCTTTCACCCCTTCGGGGATGCCCACTTCGTCGATGCTCATCTCGGATCGCCACACGCCTTCGGCGTCCTGATAGATCGCGCCGCGTTCCACCAGACTCACCAACACCTCGATGGCGAAGAACGGATTGCCGCCCGT
>CAZLEC010000427.1:0-4454 GCA_964558245.1 uncultured Burkholderiales bacterium
CCGACGACGAGGCGATCAAGATCGCGAACGACTCGATCTACGGGCTCGGCGGCGGTGTTTGGAGCAAGAACCTCGAGCGGGCGCATTCGGTGGCTGCCGCCATGCGGACCGGCACCGTGTGGGTGAACGACTACCACATGATCACGCCGGGCCAGCCGTTCGGCGGCTACAAGCAGTCGGGCATCGGCCGTGAGCTCGGTGAGATGGGTTACAACGAGTACCGCCAGATGAAGCACGTGTGGCAGAACACCGCGACCGACCGCAGCGGCTACCTCCACTTCTCCGCGCTGAGCGGCAACATCTAGCAGTCGGCTACGAGCCGCGGGTGCGGCTCCGAACATAGGTGCAACCGCAACCGGGTCGTGATCGTCGTAGCGGCGTGATCAAAGACCCGGTTGCGGCGCGCGACGGCTCGCAATGGCCGCCGGAGCTGGTGGCGCTCTACTCGCGTGAGCGCCCGCAGCTGGTGCGCGCCGCGTTCCTGGTCTGTGGTTCGGTCGCGTCCGCCGAGGACGCCGTGCACGACGCGATGTCTCGGGTCGCGGCTCGTTGGGACGGTGTCGACAACGGGCGGAGCTACTTGTACGTCGCCGCGGTCAACGCCGCGCGCGACAGCGCCCGGCGGGACGAGCGATCGACGCGACTGTTCGCGAGCCGCCGGGTGCCCGAACGCGACGACGACTTCACCCGGCTGAGTGCCGAGTCGATGGCGCTGCGGACCGCACTCCTACGGCTACCGGTGAACCAGCGCGCCGCGATCGTGTTGCGGTACTTCCTCGATTGGGACGACGACGAGATCGCGCAGCACTACGGCGTCCGGCCCGCGACCGTCCGCAGCTGGGTGCACCGCGGCATCGGGCGCCTGCGGAGGGACTTGGAACGATGATGCACGACGACTTCGAGCAAGACCTGCGGCGCGGCCTCGCGACGCTGGCACGCGAGGCGATTCCCGACGAACGTGCGGCCGTGATCGACGAGCTTCCCCGCGTGCAGACGCTGCGCGTTCCCGCGCGCCCCCGTCGCACCCGGCTGCTCGCCGCGGCCATCGTCATAGTCCTCGCGGTCGGCCTCGGTGTGATCGCGCTCGTCGGACACGGCTCGCGCCCGCCGCACGTCGAGACGCGGCAACCGTCGTGGACGAAGACCGCGCTCTTCCCCTTGCTCGCGCGGTCCGAACAAGCCGCCGTGTTCACCGGTCGCGACGTGATCGTGTGGGGCGGGCGTTCCGAATCTGTGGGACACGTCGCGCCGGCGACCGTTCCACCGGACGCGCTCGCCGACGGCGCGGCATACGACCTCCGCACCGGCAGTTGGGGCGTGTTACCGACGGCGCCCATCGGTTCGCGTTACGGCGCAGTGGCCGCATGGACGGGCCGCGAGATGCTCGTGGTGGGAGGCAGGCGCGACGGGACCGGGCCGAGCGGCAGCATCGAGTTCCTCCGAGACGGCGCCGCGTACGACCCCGCGCACCGGCGCTGGCAGCGGATACCCGATGCGCCGGGGTGCCCGGAGTTCGGGACGTGGACGGGCAGGGAGCTCGTCGTCGGCGGGACCTGCGCGAACACGACGCACGCGTTCGTGATGGCGGAGTACGACCCCGCGCGCAACGTATGGACGACCCTGCCGTCGTACGCGGCCGCGACCCAACTCGTGACCGCGGGCGGGCGCGTCTACGCATGGAACCTCGAGAGCCGGGGCGCCGTGCTCGACCCGGCTCGACGGAAGTGGACGTCGCTGCCGGCGCTCCCCGTGCCGGGTGCGGCTTACCGCCCGGACTCGCTCGCCGTGGCGTACAACGGGCATCTGGCCGTCGCCGGCTTGTTGCAGCGGCCCTCCGAGGATCCCGCGCGCGATCACGCTTCGGTGGACATCCTCGATCTCGGCGGGCCGACATGGCGGCACTACGAGTCGGCAACGGTCGTTCCGGCGATACAGGGAGACGAGATCGCGGCCGCCGGCGACGCGCTCGGGTGGACGGACGGGTTGGATTTCAACTGGTTCGTGGGACCTTCGGCAACGGGCGCGGTGCAGTGGTCGAGCGTCGGTCGGGAACCGGTCGAGTTGGGGAGCACCGGCGAGGCGCTGGTCCCGATCGGCGGTCGTCGCCTGTTCATCTGGGGCGGCCTCCTCGCGTCGAGCGGGAACGAGCCGAATCGGCCGACCAGCGAGGGCGCACTCCTGCAGCTGCCGTAGACGCGCGGCCGACCGCCGCGAACGGAGGCGCCCGGGTACCGTTGTGCCGTGCGCGTCTCAGGGACCGAAGCCGCCGCCCGGATCGTGGATCGAGCTCGACGCGACCGGGCCGGTGAGCTCGTGTTCACGATCGGCACCGGGTGTTGCGAGTCGACCGCGCCGTTCCTGTACGAGGACTTCTGGCCCGGCCCCGACTCCGAGCCGGTCGGCGCCGTCGGCGGAGTGCCGGTGTTCGCGCCCGAATACCTCCGTGCGCTCTACCTGGGCGACGACGGCGTCGTGATCGACGTCGACGACGGGCTCATGGCCGAATCGATGTCGATCGAGACCGAGTACGGATGCCGGTTCGTGCTGCGAGGCGACGAGCGGGTCGCGTTCGAGACTTCCGCCGGCGGACGATGTGACATTCCCGAGGCGGTGTCGGCGCTGCGCGAGCGCGGGCCCCAGCAGCTGCCGGAGGCGCTGCGCCGGGCCCGAATTCGCTAGCCCCGTCAGAGAACGGCAAGAGTTGACGCCTACGGTGGCGTTTCGGGTTTTGCTACCGATGGGGTACTGGTGACGGATCAGCTGTTGGTAGCCGAGAGCTTGCGCAAGGTCTATCGGACCGGCGCGGAGTCGGTCGAGGCGCTGCGCAGCATCGACCTCGTGGTGCACGAGGGCGAATTCGTCTCGGTGATGGGTCCCTCCGGTTCGGGCAAGACCACGCTCCTCAACTGTTGCTCGGGGCTCGACGACATCGACGGCGGGCGCGTCATGCTCGACGGCGTCGACCTCCACGCGCTCTCGGACGCGGAGCGCACCAGCGGGCGGGCGGGGTCGATGGGCTTCATCTTCCAGGCCTACAACCTCATTCCGGTGTTCAGCGCGGTCGAAAACGTCGAGCTGCCCTCGCTGCTCGCGGGAGTCGACCCCAAGGACGCTCGGCGGCGCGCGCACGAGACGCTCGAGCGCGTCGGCCTGGCGGATCGCGCGCGCCACCGTCCGGGTGAGCTGTCGGGCGGTGAGCAACAGCGGGTGACCGTGGCGCGTGCGATCGCCGGGCGGCCTCGTATCGTGTGGGCCGATGAGCCCACCGGCGCGCTCGACTCCGACAACGCGGTGCTCGTGATGCGCCTGCTGCACGAGCTCAACGTCGACGGTCTCACGCTCATCCTCGTCACCCACGACGAAGGCGTCGGCTTGTCGGCGAACCGGCTGCTCCGCATGCGTGACGGCCGGATCGTGAGCGACGAACGCGTCGGCAGCTCACTGCCGCGCTGACGGCCTCATCGCATGCTCATCGTCGCGTTGTGCTCGTTGCCGTTCGTCTACGTGCTCGTACGGCGTCCGGTGCTGCGTCGCCTCGCGCTCCGTAACCTCGTGCGCCGGCCGCGCGAGACGATGCTCGTGATCCTCGGCTCCTTGCTCGGCACCGCGATCATGACCGGGTCGTTCGTGGTCGGCGACACGTTCACGTCGTCGATCCGGCGGGGCGCGTTCGAGCAACTGGGCCCGATCGACGAGGTCGTGTCGGTCGCCGGCCTGGCCGACGGAGCCGCGTTGCGGGCCCGGCTGAGCGGTTTCACCGACCCCAACGTCGACGGTGTGCTCCCGCTCACGTTCGCGAGCGCGGCGATCGCCACCACGACCGGGACGCGACGCGCGGCACCCACGGCCCAGCTGCTCGAGACCGACTTCTCCGCGGCGCGGCGGTTCGGCGCCGATCCCGGCGCCACCGGGATCTCCGGGCCCACGCCGGGAGCAGGCGAGACCGCGATCGGCGCCGACCTCGCGCGTGCGCTCGGCGTCGGTGTCGGCGCGCAGGTCGATGTGTTCGCCTACGGAGTGACGACGCCGTTGCGCGTCGTGCGCGTGCTGCCGAAGCTGGGCGTCGCCGGATTCTGGTCGGGCGACTCGCACACCTCCGACAACGCGTTCGTGGCGCCGGGGACGATCGCGTCGGTGCTCGAGCGCGGCAAGCCCGGGCTCGGCGTGCCACCCCGCTCGACGGTGGTGGTGTCGAACCGCGGCGGGGTCGAGGCCGGGGCGAAGTTGTCGGGCGAGGTGAGCCGGGCGCTGACCGCGCGCCTCGGCGCGCTGAAGTACGACATCAACGAGGCGAAAGTCGCCGTGCTCGACCAGGCCGACCGGAACGGCGGTCAGCTCGCGCAGATCTACTCGTCGCTCGGGACGTTCGGCGTGCTCGCCGGGATCCTCCTGCTCGTCAACATCTTCTTCATGCTCGCCGACGAGCGGAAGTCGGAGCTCGGCATGCTGCGCGC
>CAZLEC010000428.1:0-4449 GCA_964558245.1 uncultured Burkholderiales bacterium
TCGAGGCCCCGTCGATCGGCACGAAGATGTGCAGACCTTTCGCGCCGCTGGTCTTGATCGCGCCTTGCAGGCCGACGCTCCCGAGCGCTTCGCGGACAAGTCGCGCGACTCGAACCACCGAAGTGAACGCGTCGCCTTCGGGCGGATCCAGGTCGAGGACGAGATGCGTCATCTGATCGGGATGCTCGATGCGGGCCAGCGACGGGTGGTACTCGATGGCCCGCTGGTTCGCGAACCAGATGAGCGTCGGGAGATCGTTGCAGAGGGCGTACGAGACGTTGCGATGCGATGCTTCCGCCCAAACGTCAACCGTGCGCACGAACGACGGCGTGTACTTGGGGACGTTCTTCTGCATGAACGCTTCTTGCCCCCGGTGCACGCGAATCACCGACAGCGGTCGATCCTCGAGTGCCGGGATGATTGCGTCGTGCACTGCATCCAGGTAGTCGACGAGGTCGCGCTTTGTTGCGTCGGCACCGTCGAACAACTGCTGGTCGAGGTTCGTCAAGGGAACCCCGGCGCGCGATTCGTCAGCGTTCTGGCCGCTCATCGCCGCCCAAGGTACCGGCCGCTCCCGGACTCAATGCTCCGACAGCACACCGCAAGGCTCAGCTTCGCGGTTACGGACGAGCCGCGAGCGTGAGCGCGCCCTTGATTGCAGACGCCATGACGAGCGAGGCGTTGGCTTTGGCGATGGGTGCGGATGGATTCTCGGCGAGGGCGGACACCACGTAGGTGTGGCCGGTTCGGGTGGTGGCGAGGTAGCTGAGTGTCAGGACGCCGGGTTCGGATCCCCCCTTGAACCAGGTCGTCTGCCACTGCGCCGGGTCGAGGCTGAGCCCGCCGTCGTTGAGTGCGAAGACATCGCCGATGGGGGCGAGACCGGGCTGGCGAGCGAGCCCGCTGAGAGTCGCAAAGACGCGACAGATGTCCTTCGCCGAGGCGAACCACTCGACGGTGTCGATGTCGCGCGGGATTGTCCACGGGGTTGCCGCGGGAAGTGCCGCGGGATCGACGGTGTGGGCGAGGAGTGCCCGGCGTCCGGGCGTGTCGGTCGCGCCGTACCGGTTTGCAAGCGTTGGCCAGTCGTCGAGTTTGAGCGTGAACAACTCGCGGGTTGTGAGGAACGGCACGTCACGCGCCGGGTCGGTCATGCCGGATGCGCCGAGCGCGGCCTCGACGCTTGATCGGCCGAGGAGGTGCATCAGCAGGTCGGCGGCGGTGTTGTCGCTGATTGAGATCATCTTGGCGGCGACATCGCGTACGGATATTTGCGTCCCGTCGGGTTCGGTTTGGAGAACACCGGAAGGGAGGCTCTTGAGCTGGGCGCTGATCGTCAGTCGCTGGTCCCAGCTGACCTTGTGAGACGCAACCGCACGGCCGAGTGCGTCGAGGACATACAGCTTGAATGCCGAACCGAGCGGCGCGGGTGTGTCGGGATCGATTGCGTGGACCGGGTCGCAAGTTCCGTTGGTGACGGCACCGACGAACAAGTGAACTTCGGGTGCGACCGAGCGCAACGCGGCATCGACTCCGGCCCAGGTCGCCGGCGACGGCGGGAGCTTCACGATTGGGCGCAGCAGGAGGCCGCTGATGAGTCCCCGGGCGTCAACGGAGAGGTCGACGCGCAGCTGCGTGTGGCCGCTGACCGACACGATCGCCGCGAGCGCGCTCGGCCGGTTCACGCTGATCGAGGCCAAGCGCGCGTCGGCGGCTGATCGGAGAGCCTGATTGAGCGCGGCCGCACTCACCTGCGCGAGAAACGCGGCGTCGAAATGCGCGCGCACGTCGGCGTCGCGGATCGGCAGGCGTCCGAGAGCCGCGAGCACCCACCGGGCCTGCGCGCCCGCCGGCGTATGGGGGAGCGACGCGGGCGCCGTCGCTGTCGTCGGGGGGGCTGCAAGTCTCGTTGTGCTCGACGCAGATGGCGCGCGGTCGCCACTCGAGCACGCCACCAGAACCGAGCTGCCCAACGCGCACGCCATCGTCAACACGAACCAACGAAGCTGCATCCTCCGAGCGTACGACGGCAGCGACATCGCGACCGAGCACGCGATCACCTTGACGGCCCTGACGAAGCATGTTCGTCAACGACCGATCGGTCCCGTCGTCGATCGCCTCGGTACCGGCGATGGGTGGCGTCGCGGCCAGGAGACTTCACGCGTGGATCACGAGATCGCGGCCGGGGCGTGAGCAGCAGATGAGCACGTTGCCGTCGGCGGGCGCTTCGAGCGGCTCGGTGAAGTACTCGACGCTTCCGTCGAGAAGGCCGGTCTCACAGGTGTGACAGACGCCCGTGCGGCACGACCATCGCACGGGCACGTCGCAGGCTTCGGCGAGCTCGAGAATGCTCGCGAAGCTCTCACCCCAGCGCACGTTCAGCCTTGCCCGATGTCGTGATGGCCCGCGAGGTACAGGAGACCGTTCATGTCGGCGACGGTCATCGCTTCCGGTCCCCGTGCGATCCTCGCGACGTCGTCGCCGGCGCGTACTTCACCCTCTTCGAGCACGCGGAAATAGAAGCCGGGGCGACCGTGCGCCACGAGGAGCGCAGCCATACGGGGCTCGTCCATCCGGACGCCGACGCGGTAGCAGGTAACGCGCGGCTGACTGACCTCGAACAGCGCCGAGCCGATGCGGTACCGGTCGCCGATGTAGACCTCGTCGTCGGCCAGTCCCTCGACCGTGAAGTTCTCGCCGAACTGGCCGTACGTGAAGTCGTCGCGCCGCATCTGCTCCTGCCAGTACCGGTACGACTCGAGTTGGTACACGAACACGGCTCGGTGTTCTCCGCCGTGACCGCTCAGATCGCCCTGGCCGTCTCCGTCGACGTTCAGGCGCCGGACGGTCCGCGGCCCGGCAACGGACTCCTTCCAGATGCCCGTGAAAATGGCCCGACCCTGCCACGTGATCTCCCGCGGCAGCCCGACGTTGATCGACACGAGCCTCGCGACGCGCTGCGACATCGGGGGAATCCTCTCATCTGGCCGGCGGGTCGGGAACTCACAGACCTGAAGCCGCGGAGGCGCTCGCGCGGCTTCTCGTTGACGTCCAGGCGGTGGCCCCGGTACGGGCGAACGGCGACATCGCGGCGAAAGATTCGCAGGCGCCGTTTGGTGGGCTTACGCTCGCACTCCCGCACGGCTCGATCACCGCGGCGATTGATCTCGGGCAACGCGAAGGACGCGGGAGAACCCTTCACCGCCCTGCCGCCGCGTCATATCTGTGCGTCACAGGTCACAGTGCTTGACGTGTTGTTGCTTTGGTAACGCTGACCTCGTGAGTGCGCTTCGATCTCACGAAGCTCAGTTCGTGATCAGTGCACGCGGCGTCGGGTCGTGAGGCGTTGCCGCGAGGATGTCGTCCGACCTGCGAGTTCTCGCGTCGCAATCAGGTCAGATGCGCGCAAGCCGCGCGTTCGTTGCGCCGCGCAGGTTGTGCGTCTGCAAATGCTGCAACGCACAGGAACGCGATGTGAGGCGAAGCATCATGGTAAAAACGACGGCGCGAGTGCAGACGGAGTGTCGTACGGCGCGCTGCGCGCTCGTGTCCCGGCGATACCTCCCGTTCGCGAACCGTCCGTGATCGTTGCATGTCCGGAGTGGCGTGTTCGACAACAGATACGTGGGAACTCGTACGTGTTGAAGAGGCTCGAACGTTGGTGTTGGACAGGGCTCGCGCTCGTTGTCTCGGTCCTTCTGCTGCGCCTGGCGTGGATCTTCGTCGCGCAGCTGCATCCTTGGCACAGTCATGCGGTCACGTCGTACGTTCGTAGCGCGTGGTCCGGCTTCCGCGCGACGGTGTTCGACCCCTTCTATTGGGTCGGCATCGGTGCGTTGTCGGTGGCGCAGTTGCTGTGGCCCGCGCAGCGGGACAAGCGTGGTCCCTCGCACTCACTTGCCGAGGACGCGGCCTGGTTCGTCTTCTCGACCGCGCTCGCCGTCACGTTGCTCGGCGCGTGCATCGCACCGCTGAACCTCGCGTACCAACACCTCGCCGGCGGCCGCACCTTCGACCTGACCCCGTGGCTCGGGGTCTGGGGCGTCGCGGTAGTCGCCTTCGTGATCGCCGACTTCCTCGGCTGGTACGCGCATTGGTTGCATCATCACGTGGCGACCCTGTGGTACTTCCACGCCATCCACCATTCCCAGGCCAACTTGAACGTTCTGTCCGACAACCGCGAGCACTTCGTAGAGACGGTGATCAACGCCGCGATCGCGTATCTCCCGGCGCGCGCCTTGGGTCTCAACTCGCCGGACGCGCTGAAGCTGGCGTCGCTCACGATCTACTGGTCGGCGCTGATCCACACGAACCTTCGCACCAACCTCGGGCTGCTGCGCTACCTGATCATCTCCCCACAGGCGCACCGCGTGCACCACTCGATCACCCCCGAGCACTTCAACACGAACTACGGGACGTTCCTCGCCTGCTGGGACATGATGTTCCGGA
>CAZLEC010000429.1:0-4423 GCA_964558245.1 uncultured Burkholderiales bacterium
CGCGACCGCGTCGACGTCGTGCAGTGTCGTGCCCGCCTCGACCAGCGCCTCGGCGATCACGTCGTTGACGAGCTCGACGTGCGCCCGGCTCGCGATCTCGGGGACCACGCCTCCGTACCGCGCGTGCAGATCGACCTGGCTCGACACGACCGACGAGCAGACGTTGCGACCGTTCTCGACCACCGCCGCCGCGGTCTCGTCGCACGACGTCTCGATGCCGAGGATCCGCATCGTCACCAGCTCTTCGGTCGCTCGAACACGGTGGTGCCGGGCACGCCGCGCTCGAGCCGTTCGAGCAGCGCGAGGTAGTCGGGATCGTCGACGTTGTGCGACCACATGATCAGCGCGTCCTCACCGGTGTCGGCGTAATAGCCCTTGCGGACGCCGACGGCCGTGAAACCGAAACGCTGATAGAGCTGCTGGGCTCCCCGGTGGGAAAGCCGGACTTCGAGTGTGAGCGCGTTCGCACCGCGCGCGATGGCCTCCCGCGCCAACGCGACGAGCATCCGCGTCGCGATGCCCTGGCGGTGCCACTCCGGGTCGACGGCGACGGTCGTGACGTGACCGTCCTCGAGCGACATCATCAGCCCCGCATAGCCGATCACGTCGCGTCCGACTCGTGCGACCACGTACGCGCGCGTCGAACGCAGCGCGAGCTCGCTGACGAACAGCCCGTGCGTCCACGGGGTGGGGTACACCTGACTCTCGATCCGCAACACCGATCGCAGATGGCGGCGGCGCATCGGCGAGATGTGCACCTCCGGCGGCTCGATCAGCTTGCGCGCGGTCGCCACGTCACCCTTCCTTTCGGTCGAACCCGAGCTCGGCGTCACTCTTGCGCAGGTACAACGGCAAGACGCCGTCGGGCCCGCAGAATTCTTCGCGCTCGTAGCGGGCGATCGCCAGTTCGGCGAGCGCGGCGAGGCTCGGCGCGGCGTGCGCCGGGCCCGCGAGATCGACGCGCTCCACGTCGCCGAACAGCTTGGCGAATCGCAGCACGCCGTCGCCGCACAGGAGGGTCTCCTCGCCGCGGGCCTCGAGCTCGGCGATGAGGTCCTCGGGGGAGCCCATCTCGTAGTCGGAGGCGCGCTGCACCCCGCCCGGCACCGCGCGATACAGCGCGTAGTAGAGCTCGTTGCGGCGCGCGTCGATCGCGGGAACGATGAGCGTGCGGGCGTGCCGCAACGGGTACGCGAGGAGATCCAGGCTGGGGACCGGGATCATCGGCACCCGCAGGGCCTGGGCCAGGACCTTGGCCGTGGTCACGCCGACGCGCAGCCCGGTGAACATGCCGGGACCGACGTCGACGGCAATCGCCGAGACGTGATCCAGCGGCACGCCGAGTTGCTCGAAGCAATACTGGATGGCCGGCACCAGGCGCTCCGCGTGGCGGGGCGGACCGTCGTCGGCGTGGCCACCGAGCTCGACCCGACCGAGCATCCCGTCTTCGGACGCCACTACCACTCCGACGCGCCGCGTGGCGGTCTCGATCCCGAGCAACAGCATCAGCCGCGCGTCCCGTCGTCGATCAACTTCTCGACGAGCTCTCGCCGCTCGTGCCAGCGCGCGCCGTGGTACGTCAGTTCCAGCACCCTCTCGTTATCGGCGGCGCCGGGCTCGATCCGCACAACCAAGTGCTCGGTCGGCACCAGGTGCTCGATCCGGTCGCCCCACTCCACGACGGTCACCCGGCCGTCGTCGACGAGCTCGTCGAAACCGAGGTCGTAGAGGTCCTGCACGCGTTCCAGGCGGTACACGTCGACGTGCGCGAGCCGGACCCGACCCTCGTACTCGTGGACGATCGTGAACGTCGGGCTGGTCACCGGCTCGTCGACGCCCAGACCGCGAGCCAACCCCTGCACGAACGCCGTCTTGCCGGCCCCGAGCTCACCCATGAGCAGCACGAGATCACCGGGCTCGAGGACGCCGGCGAGCGCGGCGGCGAGCGACTGGGTGTCGGCCGGGGAATCCGTGTGGAAGGTCATCCGCGGGCGTCGTCTCCGACTCGCGCGAGCACGCGCTTGACCCGCACGAAATCGGCACGCGACTCGGCCAGGGACTTGCCGCCCGACCGCAGGACCGCCGACGGGTGAACGGTCGGGAGCAAGGTCGCGTGGATACCCGCCCGTACGAACTCGAACTCCTTGCCGCGCAGCTTCGTGATGCCCTCTTTGGTGTCGAGCAGCAACTTCGTCGCGAAATTGCCGAGCGTCACGATCACGCGCGGTCGGATCAGCTCGAGTTGGCGATCGAGCCACGGCGCGCACGCCTCGATCTCGTCGGGCTGCGGATCCCGGTTGCCCGGTGGCCGGCACTTCACGACGTTCGCGATGTACACGTCGTCACGGGTGAGGCCGATGCCCTCGATCAGTTGAGTCAGCAGTTGGCCGGCGCGGCCCACGAACGGCTCCCCTTTCAGGTCCTCCTGCTCGCCGGGGCCTTCGCCCACGAACAGCAGATCCGCGTCGGGCCGGCCGACGCCGAACACGACCTGGGTGCGGCCCGCTGCGAGCTTGCACAGCCGACAGTCGGCCGCCGCGGTCGCGACGTCGGGGAGCCGGTCGCCCGCGGCGTGTGCGGGATGCGGGGATGCGTTGGACGAGTCGAGTGACACGGCACTCCCCGGTCGGGACCGGTCGATGCTACCGGGGCGCGACACGAATCGCCTCGGCCACGACATCGGCGGTCGCGACGCACAGGCGATCGAGATGGGCGGTGACCGCGCCGGTCGCGAGCGAGATCGCGAGATCGCCGTCGAAGCGGGTGTGGGCGGGGTGCAACGCCCGCGCGAGCCCGTCGTGCGCGTGCTGGGCCAACAGCCCGCACGCGGCCTTGTCGCACACGGCGTCGGTCACGACCACGACCAGGGTCGTGTTGGCGCCGTGCTCCGCGGCCCCCGGTTCCTCGAACGGCGCGTCGGCGGGGAACGCCGGCGCATCGCGCGGTGCGGTCGAGCCCGCGAGCACCGTCCCGTCGGCGGCGACCACGTCGCCGACCGCGTTGACCACGGCGAACGCGACCACGTTCGCGTCGCCGACCCGCGCCGCGGCCGCGCCGAAACCGCCCGCGACGGCGTGCGCACGGCCCCGCCACTTCCCGACGGTCGCGCCCCGGCCCCCGCCCACGCGGCCGGTCTCGGTCGACCCGCCGACCGCCGCGAGCGCGGCCGCGTACCCCTGGTCGGCGCCGGGCGCCGCTCCCCGCGAGTCGACGAGGTCGAAGACGCACGCGGCCGGCACGATCGGCACCGGCCCTGCGGCGGTCGGGAAACCCCGGCCCCGCTCGGCGAGGAACCGCATCACCCCATCGGCGGTCGCCAACCCGAACGCCGAGCCGCCGGACAGGACCACGGCGTCGACCCGCGTCACGGTCCGGCTCGGCTCGAGCAGGGCGACCTCCCGCGAGGCCGGCGCCCCGCCGCGCACCTCACCCGCGCCGACGGTGCCGTCGGGTGGGAGCACGACGGTCACGCCCGTGCCGTCACCCGTCCAGTGGCCGATCCGCAGGCCCGCGATCGGTATCGCGAACACGTGCGTCAGCGCGCGACGTCGATCGCGCCGGAGGCCGCGCGCCCGGCGCCCACCTCGCGCGCGAACTCGACGATCAGCCGGTTGAGCTCGTCGGTGCGCTCGAGCATCAACATGTGCCCGCCACCGGGAAACACCTCGAGCCGGGCGTCCGGGATCAACCGGGCGATCAGTCGCGCCTGCGCCGGCGGCGTGAGGACGTCGGCGGTCCCGACGACGACCATCGTCGGGACACGGACCTTGCGCAGCTCGGCCGTGAGGTCGAGGCCCATCAGCGCGCGCGGCGCCTCGAGTCGCGTTTCGGGCGGGCAATCCCTCAGCATCTGCCGAGCGAGCTCGACGTGGCTCGGATGGGGGTTCCGGCCGAATCCCACCCGGGCCATGAGGAAGCCGAGGTTCGGCGATGACCACATCCAGCTCATGTCGGGCGCGTGGTTCGTCAGCTGTTCGATGCGGTTCTTCGTGCGGGTCGATTGCGATCCGAACGGGGTCTTGGCGAGCGTGGAGAGCAACACGATGCCGGCAACCCGCTCGGCCGCGATGTCGGGGAAGCGCGTCACGAACGCCTGCACGGCGACTCCGCCCATCGAATGACCGACGAGCACCGCGTCCCGTAGATCGAGACCTTCCAGCACCGTGCGAACGTCTTGGGCCAACGTCTCGAGCGAATGCCCGGCGCTCCCGACCACCGACTGCCCGTGGCCGCGGTGATCGAACGCGATCGTGCGGAAACCCTCTCGCGGGAGCAACTCGAGTTGGTGGAACCATTCGCGGATCGAATTGGTGACACCGTGCGACAGGACGATCGGCGGCCCTTCGCCCGACTCGACGAGGTAGAGCGAGCCGCCGTCGAACGCGTCGAGCCGGCGGTCGACGTACATCGGCGCGTCGAGCGC
>CAZLEC010000430.1:0-4414 GCA_964558245.1 uncultured Burkholderiales bacterium
CTGCAACAATGGCTGCACAACGCCTTCCGACTCTCCGAGCAACGCCGCGAGCAATCCGATTGGGCCCGCGCCGATGATCATGACCTGGGACGGTTGCCAGTGCGCGCGGCTGCCGATGCGGCCGATGTGTTCCCATGCCTTGGCGACGACGCTCGCCGGCTCCACCAGCACGCCGACGCGATCGAGTCCGGGATCGACCTTGACGGCGTAGTCGGGACGGATCCGGTATCGATCGGACGCGTAGCCGTTCCGTCCGTTGATACCGCGCTCGGTGTAACGGCCGTTGCGGCACATGTCCCACTCACCGACCCTGCAGTTCGGACACGGGACCGGATCGGGCCGGCGCACGATGCCCACGACGAGATCTCCGGCCGTCAGGCCGCAATCGTTTGGCGCGTCGACGACGCGCCCGAGCGACTCGTGCCCGAGGATCAGGCGTTCGGCGCCCGGCGGCGGTGCGCCGTAGTCGCCGCTCACGATCTCGACGTCGGTGCCGCATACGCCGATGGCCAGCGTCTCGACGAGGACGGGACCGTCGTCGGCGGGCGGCTCCGGAACATCGTCGAGTCGGACCGAGTCGGCGTGACCGGGCACCACGGTGATCGCTCGCATCGCATCATCCTCGTTGCTCGGGGCGACCGCAGGTCATCGCCCTGTCTCGGTCCACCGCCGTGACGACAACCGGGCCGCATCGCCGCTGCTTCGAGGCGCCATAGGCTGACACCGATGGGCAGTCCGGTCACGCTCGCGATCGACATCGGTGGCACCGGCCTCAAAGCCGACGCGCTCGACGCCGACGGACACATGTTGGTCGATCGGGTGCGCACACCGACCGAGTATCCCTGCCCGCCGGACGCGCTCATATCGGCGTTGCGCCTGCTCGTCGCGCCGCTTCCTGCGTTCGACCGAGTCTCGGCCGGCTTCCCCGGCGTCGTGCGCAAAGGTCTGGTTCTCAGCGCGCCCCACTTCGTCACCGTTGACGGCCCCGGATCGCACATCGACCCCGAGCTGGTGAAGGCGTGGGACCACTTCGATCTCGCCGGGGTCCTCGAACGCGCCTGGCAGCGCCCGACGCGCGTGCTCAACGACGCCGACTTGCAGGGACTCGACGTGGTTGCCGGTCGCGGTGTCGAGCTCGTCGTGACGCTCGGTACCGGTGTCGGGACTGCGATCTTCGAGGACGGTCGACTCGGGCCCCACTTGGAGCTTGCGCACCACCCATTCCGCAAGGGCGAGAGCTACAACGAACAGCTCGGTGCCGCGGCCCGAAAGCGCATCGGGAACAAGCGATGGAACCGTCGGCTCGGGAAAGCGATCAACACACTTCGCTCGCTCACGCTGTTCGACCACCTTTACCTCGGCGGTGGCAATGCAGCGCACGCCCACCTCGCGTTCCCGGACGATGTCACCGTCGTCGATGCCAACGCCGGCATCCTCGGCGGTCTGAAGCTCTGGACGACAGAGACAGGCGGGCCCGTGCACTGACGAGTCGGTCCTACGGCTACACGACGGGGTCGGCGGGCCGGGCCGACAGTGGACCGGATGCGGGACGAGAAGGTCGCCAACAGATGAGATTGTCGACCAGGCGCCGGCCCGCGGTCGACAGGACGATCGCGAGCGCCTTCCCGTTTGCGTTGCTCGGCATCCCGATGACCAGTCCTCGGGTCACGAGATACGGGCAGCTGGCCGCGATTGTCGACGCCCGAAGGTGGAGGTCCTCCGCGAGCGACGCGACCGTTTGGGAGCCCTCGTTTCTCACCGACACCAGTATGCGCAACCCTGCCATCGTGATGTCGTCGCCGGTCGATCGCAGCGACTCCAGTACCTCGGCAATGACCTCCGGGCTGGTCGGCAGTCTTCCGTCGCGAGTGCGATCCAGGATGTGCCTATCGATCATCACGCCTCCGGGTCTCCGCCTGATCGAGTGCGGGCGGATGGACGCACTAACATGCCATGCTACAAGCATTGGTGAATAGCAAGTGATCGGAGGACCGGGGCGAGGGGAGAGTTCGCAGACCGTTGGCGCCGGCCAGGCCGCTACTGGAACACGCTCGCGATGACGTTGACCGTCACGGCGAGGATGACGGCGCCGAAGAGGTATGCCAACAACGCGTGACGGAGCACCGAGCGCCGGATCATGCGCTTTTGGATGTCCGTGTCGGAGACTTGGAAGGTCATGCCGACCGTGAACGCGACGTAGGCGAAGTCTTGGTAGTCGGGCGGGTCGTCGTCGTTCTTGAAGTCGATGCCGCCGACGGGTGACGTGTAGAACTCATGTGCGTATCGCAGCGCGAAGACGGTGTGCACGACGCTCCATGACACGATCACGGTGATGACGGCGATCGCATCAAGGGCGGCCTTGCCCGCACCGTGAGCCTGGCTCGCCTTGACGAGGTCGAGTCCCGCGCCTCCCAGGCTCGCGACACTGGCCGATACGAGCAGAAGTTGCGCGGAGACTCGACTGCTGTCTTCCCTCGTGGCGTGCGAGCGGGTCTGGTCGGCATCGAAGTGCGCGACGCCGACCCAGACCCACGCGGTGAACAATGCCCCGGCCACGCTCCAGCCGGCGATCATCGACGGCTGCCACGCGCTCCACAAGGAGATGACCGCGCCACCGGCAACACCAACTACCGCGACCACACCGAAACGCACGACGGCGGTTGGCTGGACGAGTTGGCGAACGGGCTTCGACCGGGGGGCACTGCGATAGGGCACGCCCGATCTTCGCACGGCGCACCACCGCGGCCGGCTCGCCGGAGCACGACGCACCGCGGGCCTGTCCACCGCCTACCTGCCTGTCGTCCATTCGCAGGCTCCGGCGGATAGTCGGACGTGCCGAGGTGCGCGGCGCCATCGAGGTGTACGCTAAGAGGGTTAGGCGTTGCTCCGGACCCTGGTAGCGCATTCGCCCAGTAGATCCGGGAGACGCCTAGTTCGGGCCGGACGACCGCACGCGGTTGTCGCCCGTTCGGGCTCGACGCCTCCTCACGAGTCGAGGTGTGCCGTATCGGCGTTCGCGTCGTCTGCAACGTCTTGTCACCGGCAGTTCGGGTGTGACGGGGGGGCGACCGACCTGGGTGTGCACTTCATTGATCGTTCATTCGTCAACGCAGAGGAGCAAGAGATGGATTCGAACACCGACGACGTGAAAGGCCGCGTCAAGGAAGCGGTCGGCGATCTCACCGACAACGATCGCTTGAAGCGAGAAGGTCAGACAGATCGCAAGGTCGGCCAGGCCAAGGAGTTCATCGATGAGGTCGGCGAAAAGGCCAAGGACCTCGTCGACGACGTCAAGGACAAGCTGCATCGCACTGACAAGAAGTAGAAGGCGTAAACCCATGATCATCCTCGGAATCATCCTGCTCATCCTCGGCATCGTCACCGGCATTGCCGTCTTGTGGCCCATCGGCGTGTTGCTCGTGGTAGTCGGAGCGGTCTTGTGGCTCCTCGGCGCGGCCGGGCGTGAAGTCGGCGGCCGGCGCCACTACTACTAGAAGGGGTCCAATGCCCGTCAACGATCGAGATGCCAGGACTACCGACTCCAGCGCGGGCGGAACGCGCTCGCAAAACGAGCTCGCGAGTGCGGCCGACGCCCAAGCGGTTCGGGACAGAGAGCCCGACTAACACAGTCGTCGATCTGAAAGATGGAGAGGTGTAGCCGATGGGCGCCAGACTCGACCAGGAGCGGTTCGGGCGGGTTGTCGCCTCGCATCACGAGCAATATCGCGATCCGGCCCGGTCGCTGTGCCTCGCTTGTGTGGATGTTCTGGGTGTGTCTGGCGCGGGGTTGGTGTTGACGTCGGGCGGACGCTCGTTGGACTTCATCGGCGTCTCGGATGGCGTGTCCGAGGCGGTCGAGCAGATGGAGTACACGTTGGGTGAGGGCCCGTGCGTGAGCGCCTATCGCACCAAACAGCCCGTCTTCGACCCCGACCTCGCCGACGAGGGTACGGATCGGTGGCCGGAGTTCCGGCGGGAAGCGCTGGCCGCCGGGGTGCATGCCGCGTTCGGATTCCCGTTGCTCATCGAGCGGATCTGCATCGGTGCCTTGAACCTCTACCACGACCACGCCGGGGAGCTGAGTGACGATCAGATCGCGGACGCGCTGGTGGCGGCGAGCTTCGCGAGCCGATCGGTGTTGGCCTGGCAGGCCGACGCCCCGCCGGGGACACTGGCGTGGCAACTCGAGGCGGCTCCGAGAAACCGGGTTGAAGTGCACCAAGCGACCGGGAGGATCTCCGTTCAGGTCGGCGTCTCCCTCGACGATTCCCTCGCGCTCTTGCGCGCCTATGCGTTCTCGCACGACCGAACGATCGGCGACGTGGCCGCCGACGTGGCGGCGGGGCGCCTGCGCCTCGACTGAACCTTTCGAGGAGATCCCGGCGCGTACACTGAGTATTGAACCTTGAGAAGG
>CAZLEC010000431.1:0-4408 GCA_964558245.1 uncultured Burkholderiales bacterium
CGTGTTCTTCGGATCGGGCGCGGAGAACATCCTCATCGCGTTCCAGATCACGTTCGTCGGGTCGCTCGTGTTCGGGCTCACGCAGCTCCTCCTCGCCGATCACGACGGTCGCGACTTCGGCTCGGTCGATTGGCGCGATTGGCTCGGGCTGCTCGCCGGGCTGGCCGCATTGATGTGCTCCGGTGTGGGTGTGACGATGGTGGTGATCGTCGCGCTCGCGATGTTGCTCCGGCGCGGGTGGCGGATCGCGTTGTTGCACAGCGCGCCGCTCGCCGCGGCGTACGCGATCTGGTCGGTCGTGAGCCCGAAGGGGTCCACCCCGGTGAGCTACACGACGCATTCCGTCGTGGACGTGGTCAAGTTCTTCGCGCTCGGCGCCGGCGACGTGTTCGGCCGGTTGGGCCAGCTGGCCGGCCTCGGCGTGGTGCTGGTCGTGGTGCTCGTCGTCGGTTTCGTGGTCGCGGTCGACCGCGAAGACTTCGCCGCCCTGCGGCGCCAATTCGCGGTGCCGATCGCGCTGCTCGCGGGCGCCGCGTTCTTCCTGCTCGTCACCGCCGTGGTGCGTTCGGGGCAAACGTCGCCGATGTTCGGCACCGCGAGCAACGGGCCCGAGCGCGCGCGCCAGAGCCGGTACGTGTACCTACTGGCCGCGATGGTGTTGCCGATCCTCGGCATCGCCGCCGACGCGATCGCGCGGCAATGGCGGCTGCTCACGGTCCCGATCGTCGCCCTCCTGGTGGCCGGCGTTCCCGGCAACATCCACGATCTCCGGGTCTTCACCAACCAGTCGTCGGTGAACCGCGATCGCGATCGGGTCGTGATCCTCGAGGCCCCCCGCCTGCCCCTCGCGCACGCCCTGCCGCCTTCGCTGGTCCCGGGCGTTCGCTTCAGCGGGCTCTCGCTGGGCTGGCTCGTCGACAGCCTCCCCTCGGGCCGCATCCCGTCGCCCGGCCCGCTCACGCAGACGCAGATCGCGACCCAGACCCTCGACCTTGCGCTCCGTCCGCCGCTGCTCCGCAACAAGACGCTGCCACCGCCGGCGACGTGCCATCCGCTGGTGCGCGCCGAGCGTCGGGTCGTGAAGATCTTCGAACGCCTCACGCTCGCGACCGGTAGCGCGACGATCACCTACTTCCCGGCTTCGGGCGCGCCGTCGAAGCCGCTGCCGTTCGAGCCGAGGCAGACGCTCGTCGCGACCACCGGACCGCTCGACATCGAGATCACGCCCGAGCTGCGGCCCGTGTCCCTCTGCGGTTGACGCCGGTCAGGGCGTCAGGGTGTGAGGCCGTGCCGCTGCAGGGCTTCGAGCAGCTGCCCGGCGCGGTGGTCGAAAGTGTGCCGGGCCACGATCAGCTCGCGTCCCCGTGCGGCTCGCGCTCGGGCCGCGGCGCGGTCGGCGAGGGCCGCGGTGACGAGCGATCGCATCTGCGCCGCGTCGCGATAGGTGAGCACCGTGCCGTCGAACAAATCTTCGATCTCGGGGAGGTCGTCGGAGATGATCGGCGTCTCGCAGGCGAGCGCGTCGAAGATCCGATTGGAGACGAACCCCCACTCGTGCATCGTCTGCCAGTGATCGTTGAGCAGCACGCCGACCGACGAGTACACGACGGGGAGCTCTTCGTTCGCCACGTAGTCGCTGACGACGAGCGCGGGATCGAGGAACGGCTCCCAGCCGCTGCCGTAGATCGCGGGCCGGAGCCCGCCGGCGATCGCGTCGGCGACCGAGGTGCGGAACACGTCGCGGCTCTTCGCGACGACCGCGACGTCGTGGGCGTGGCGCGGCTGCGGCGGCACGGGCCGGAAGCGGTCGACGTCGGTCGCTTGCAGCATCACCTCCACCGGCGTGCGAGTGCGGGTGCGGAGCTCGTCGGCGAAGCGCGTGGACGCGACCAGCACGAGGTCGGCGGCGTCGCATTCGTCGGTGCCGACCTGCTCCGGGTGGCTGATGACCCACAGCACGTGCGCCTGGCCCGCCGTGCGCCGCACTCGACCGAGCCCGCGCACGACGCAGTGTACGTCGCAGGCGCGACCGGCGAGATCGTCGGCATGGTCGAGGGTCTGGACGCGAACGTGATGCCCGCGCCGCCGCAGCGCGCGTGCGAGCGCCTCCGCGAGGTGCCAGTCGCCCCACCGCGGTGCGACCTTCTCCGACGGCGCGGCAACGGTTATCGCGAACCGCAGCGCGCCCGCGGGGAGCGGCTCCGCGGCGCGCGCGAGCTGCGGCCCGTGGTCTTCCACGTACGACCGCCACGCCGGCGTGTCGGTCGCGATTGGCGCGCGGAGCGCGCCCACCGAGGCGACGTCGCGATGATCGACGACGATGGCCTCGGGAACCACGACGACTTCGCCGCCGAGCGCGCGCAAGCGACGGCACAACTCGAACGCCGCCAGGTCGATGTCGTCGAGGTCGGGCAGGCCGCCGGCGGCGTCGTACGCGCCGCGGGCGACGAGCAGGCACGCGGCGGTCGCGCCCGCGACCGGCGTCGGGTCGGAGTCGAGCACAACCGGCGAACCGGCGGCGACGGCGCTGAGCACCGGCGCGTCGCGTTCGACCGCGCAGATCACACCCCGGCTGCGCACGCGACCGTCGTGCGGGGTCGCGCGCAGGCCGTCGCGCACCGGGTGCAGCACCTGCGGCGCCGCCGCGGTGACCTTCGCACCGTCGACCGCGGCCGCGAGGCGGGCGAGCCAACCCGCCTCGAGTGCGGAGCTCGACGCCAGCACGAAGCAGATCCGATCACCCGTGGTGCGCCGGGCCGCGCGCGCCGCGGCTGCGGCCGGGCGCTCGCCACCGTCGCCGCGCGCGTGCACGATCTCGACGCCGTGAGGGAGGGAAAGCGAGACCGGCACGGGCGCGGCATCCGCCGCGATCATCACGACCGACACCGAATCGTGACCTTCGGGTGGTGCCGGGAGCGCCGAGAGCGCCGCGCCCAGCAGCTCCCAGTCGTGGGCGCGCCCCGACCTGTCGCGGCGCGCCCGCAAGAGGAGCTCCGCCCGGTCGAGCATGCGGCGGGCGCGCCGGGTCGCGGCAACCGTCGCCGAGCTCGTTCGCACCTCCGCCCACCTGCGGCGCAATGGGCGCGCCGCGCGCCGCACGCGCTCGAGCGGGTCGCGCCCGCGGGAACGGCGCGCCGTCACAGGAGCTCCACGTCGCCGAGCGCGAGGTCGAGGTCGTGCAGGCCCGGCGGCGCCGAGGCGTCGGCGAGCGGGCGCCAGGTGAGGATCGGGCCCTGACGCGGGAACGGGAGGTAGCCGGCTCGAACCGTTGCCGCGCCGGTGCGGCCCACCCGGATCGCGTAGTCGGCCTCGGTCCGGTTCGCGATCATCGAGAGCAGCCGGCGTTGCGCCGACGCCGAGCCCCGGGGCACGAGCAGCTCGGAGATGCCGGCCTCCACGGCCCGGCCCCGGCGGCGCAGGCGGAAGACCGCGAGCCCGGCGCCGGGATCGTCGTCGACGGCGACCGCCCGGTAACCGAGCGCCGCGAGCCCGTAGCGCCAGCGGAGATACGCCGGCGTGCGCGCCGTGCGCAGGCCGCGCGGCGCCCCCAGCGCCGCCAGCAGGTCGGGCACGCGCGCGTCGGCGAGCAGCTCGGCCGCGTCGGTGCCGGCGGTGGTCGGCAACGGCCGGCGCTCGGCGGCAACGCGCGACTCCCGCATCCGCAGGGCGCTGCGGATCCCGCCGACGCGCACCACGAGCGGCAACCGGCCCACGTCCGACCAGCCCATGCGCAGGTACCCCGGACGGCTGTTGGTGTTGGGCGTGTTGAACACGAAGTCGACGCCCTCGGCGGCCAACGCCTCGACCGCCGTCATGGTGAGCCGCCGGAAGATGCCCCGGCCCTGAAAGGCGGGCGAGGTCGCGGTGTCGACCGCTCGCACCGCGTGCCGGATCCTCCCGTCGCGACCTTCGAACTGCCACCGCAAGAAGGTGCGGAAGCCCACGACCCGGTCGCCGGCGACGGCGATCCACGCTGGCGACTCGCCGAACGGGCTCTGCGCGTGCTTCCAGTCGAAGAACTCCGCGAAAGCGGCGTCGCGATCCCAACCGAGCGAGTCGGCGAGCAGCGACAAGACCTCCGGCCGGTCGGCAGCCGTCGCCCGCCGCACCGCGACATCATCGGTCGGCACATCGTCGGTCGGCACGTCTTCGTCGGGCGGGGTCGTCACCGCCCCATGATCTCCCGGTAGACCGCCTCGACCTCGTGCACCGTGCGGGGCGCGTCGAACTCGTCGCTGCGCGCGGCGGCCGCCGCGGCCATCGAAGCCCGCCGCTCCGGGTCGCGGGCGAGGGCGACGAGCGCCTCGGCGAGCCGCGCGGGATCCGACGGCGGCACCAGCACGGCGTCGGTTCCGTCGGTCACGATCTCGGCGACGCCTCCCACCCGGGTTGCCACCACGGGCAGGCC
>CAZLEC010000432.1:0-4394 GCA_964558245.1 uncultured Burkholderiales bacterium
TACGTTGACCTCGAAGATCTTGCGCCACTTCACGAGGTCGACGGCGTCGAACGGCTGGAACGTGTCCATGCGGAAGGCGTTGTTGACCAACACGTCGAGCTGTCCGAACTCGGCGACGGTCCGGGCCACGAGCGCGGCGACCTGCTCGGGGTCGACGAGGTTGGTCGGCACCGCGAGCGCCCGCCCACCGGCGCCTCTGATCTCGGCCTCGACGTTCGCGAGGTAGTCGGCGTTGCGGGCGGCGAGCACGACGGTGGCGCCCTCCCGGGCCAGGGCCCGGGCGTTGGCCTGGCCCAGCCCCGGCCCGACCCCTGACACGACCGCGACCTTCCCGTCGAGCAGCATTCCAACACCTCACGCGTTTTCGGGGTCGCAGACTCCGACCGGGTCCGACAGGCTCCCAGATGCCCCCCGCCGTCCGCAACGCGTCGCCAACGACTCCATCTGATGAAGCGGTTGGGCTCAAGGGGGGATGGGTGGGGGGCCGACAACTCTCGGGGCGGGCCCGCGAGGGCACATGGAAATCACGGGAGTGCAGGCGGTCGGCGCCCGGAGCTTGGGCTCCGTCTCGATCACGGTCTCCGATACGACCCTGAACGCGCCCCGGGCGCCCTCAGGACCCGCCGAGTACGAGAGCGGCGCGTCGGGCCCGCGTGCGCTCGACCCGGAAGCCGTCGCGTTCCCGCGCGACGGCAAGCCGCTCGATCAACGTCCGGTGCGCATGCGCCAAGCGCACGCACACGCGCGGTACCGAGAGGACGGCGGCCGCGCCGGCAGCTAGAGGATGCGGCCGCGCGCCGTGTGCTCGCGTACGAGCGGCTCGAAGTGGTCGAGCTTCAACGTGTCGTAGTCGGGATCGAACGCGATCTGGTCCCACTCGTCGGCGAACTGCGCCGCCAGCGCGAACCACGGTGCGCCTTCGTACTGGTCGCGGGCATCGGGATTGCCGCCGAAGTGGTGGTAGTAGTGGCGGCCCTGGAAGTCCTGGTGCACGCGGATGACGTTGTACACGTCGGGGCGCACGTAGGGCTTGATGATCGCCGCCGCGATCTCGGGGTGATTCGGCACGCTCACGGCCTTGCCGATGTCGTGCAGCAACGACGCGAACACCATCTCCTGATCGGCTCCCGCCCGCTCCGCCAGGGTCGCGGTCTGGAGCGAGTGGGTGAGTTGGTCGACCGCGAAGCCGTCGGTGATGTCGGAGAGCGAGCGCAGCATGCCGAGGACGCGTTCCGCGACGCGGTCCTGGTGCTCGGTCGTCTCGGCTCCGATCACCGCCCACTGCTCGGCGGTCGATTGGTCCATGCGGGTGAACGTCGTCGCCATGCCGGAAAGCGTATGCCACCCGGGCCGGTGTCGACAGCCGGAGCGGGGCGCTCAGCCGACGAGCTCAGTCGACGAGCTGGGCCAGCGCCGACTCGAAGAAGTGGCGGCCCGCGCTCCCGGCCTCGCCGGCGCGGCGCAGCTCCGCGTAGGTACACGCGCCGCCGAACGGCTCCGTGCCGAGCGTGCCGGTCCGCCGGGCGGCGTCCCACGGGCCGACGTAGAGGTAGGGCTCCGGGATGACGCTGTCACCGGGCGACACGCCGTAGGTGGCGCGGGTGCCGGCGTCGGCGCTCCCCAGCTCGCAGGCCAGGTCGAAGTGCTCGGGCCAGAGCTGGGCGTGCGACGACGGGACTTCGGGATGCGCGGCGCGCAGGTCGGCGAGCAGGGCCGCGCCGAGCGCGTACCAGCCGGCGAGTACGAGCGCAGACTCGCGGTCGATCGCGAGCGGCGTGTCGGGACCGACCGACATCGTCGGCGTGAACACCGAGGGCGCTCCCAGCGGAACGCCGACGAACGCGGCCGCGGCGCGCAGCGTCGTGAGCTCGTGACGACGCGTGCTCCCGGCGTGCTCGTGGATCAGCGCGGTGGAGTCGACCCGCACGCGTTCGGCGTCGCCGAATTCCGGGGTCCCGAACCCGCGCGGGGCCGGCCGCAACCCCATGTGCGTCGTCGAGTGGAAGTACGCGGCGGACACGACCTGCTCGGCCAACGCGTGGAGCGAGTCGCGCGTCGCGACGAATGACTGCGGCAGCGCCGGTAACACGTCAGAGCCGATCGAGGAGCAGCCGCGCCAGCTCGAGCGGCTTGTCGCCCTGCACGCTGTGCCCCGCGCCCTCGACCACCTCGACGACGACGTCGGGGTTGCGGCGGCGCAGCTCGGCAACGTCGTCGTCGTCGACCACGGGGGAGAGGCCGCCGCGCACCAACGTGAACGGGACCCGCACGCGTGCCGTCGCCTCCCAGAGATCGTCGAGGCCGGGAATGACGCGGCCGTCGTCACCTTCGCCGCTCCCCCGGCGCGGCAGGTCGTAGCGCCAGCGCCAACGCCCGTCGGGCGCTTCGATCGCGTTGTGAAGGATGCCCCGGCGGAGCGACGACTCGCTTCGCGTCGGATTGAACGCGACCGTGCGCTCCAGGATCTCGTCGAACGAGGCGAAGTACTCGGGGCCGTCGATGAACTGGGCGATCGCCGACGACTTCTCGCGGTTGACACCCGGCGTCACGTCGACGAGCGCGAGGGACCGCACGACGTCGGGCGCCCGATCGGTGAGCGCGAGCGCGGTGAGGCCCCCGAGCGACATCCCGACCACGAGCTGGGCGTTCGGGGCGAGCTCACGCACGGCCGCCTCCACCGCGACGGCGTTCTCGGCCGGCCAGTACACGTGGTCGTCGCGGTGAGCCGAATGGCCGTGCCCGGGGAGATCGATTGCGACGAGCGGCCGCGCCATCGCCAGCGCCACCGTGTCCCAGGTGTGCGCGTTCTGCGCGCCGCCGTGCAACAGGACCAGCTCGGGTTCGGCGCCGCCCCACCGCAGCGCGCTGAGGTGCGCGCCGCCGGCGTCGGCGGACACCCGGCGCACGACCGGGGGCTCGCGCAGCTCGATGCCGAACTCCTGCGCGTTCTCGTGGAAGAGTCCGAACTCGTCGTAGTGCGGTGTCGTCACGGCGTCAGTCGATCCCATCGTCGCCCTCGAGCGCAAGGTCGCCCGGCCGCGCGCTGCTCACGTCGGCATCGCGCTCGGCGCGCCGCACCCAGATGTGCAACGTCTGCGGCGTCACCCCGTATCTCGATGCGACGTTCGTGATGGTCAGCCACTGCGTCGGGATGTCGCGCCGCCGATCGAGGACTTCCCTCACCGCGCTCGCCCGCACGTCGGGCGCAACATCGGGGGAGTCGGAGGTGACCACGGCCGTGACGCGGCGCCCACCGGCGTAGTCGCCGAGCTTCGGGTGGTCGGCCATTCCCGACGCCGTCCAGTCGAAGTACTCGAACGCCCACCCGAGACTCGACCACATCGCCTCGAGCGCGGCGCGGCTCGGCCAGCCTTCGAGCTGACTGCCTTTCGGCGGTGGACTCCCGGCCAGCGGCGACCGCAACTCGATCACCGCGCCCGACGCCAGTGAGACGTTGGTATCGAAGATGACGGCGTTCGGATCGAGCTGCGCGAGCTCGGTCAGCAGTCGCATGTGGTCGTTGATGTGGTACAGGATCCCGAAGCAGAACACGACGTCGCAGCGGTCGACCGACCGGATGTGATCGAACATGTCGCCCGCGATGAACTCGTAACTCGCGCGGGGCACGCCGTAGAAGGCCAGGTTCTCCTCGGCCTTCTCGGCGAGACGCGGGTCGTGCTCGACGCCGACCACGTGCGTCGCTCCGGCACGGAGCGCGGCGAAGCTGAAACGCCCGTCGTGGCTCGCGAGGTCGAGCACACGGGCGCCCCGGATGAGCTCCCGGTTCGCGTGGATCAGGGCGGCGTACCGCGCGTTGAGGCGGTGCAGCCACGGTCCGGTTTCGCTGGTCTCGACGAAACGCGGGAACTCGCCGAAGAAGTGGAGGGGATCGACCTCACGCTCGGTCACGTAGCTCCGTTCTCTCAGCTCGGCCGGGCCCGAGTCGATCAGATCTTGCCCTGCGGGCACGATGCATGGAACCCGAGACCCCCCTTCCTACACTGAGGCGGATGCGCGTGCCCCGCATGTCGGCGGCCACGTTCCGTCGGCTCACGAACGCGAACCTCGTCCTGCTCGTCGCGATCGTCGTCAGCGGTGCGATCGTCCGGCTCACCAACTCCGGTCTCGGATGTCGCGACTGGCCGAATTGCAGCGCCACCCAGTTCGTGAGCGTCGCCACGCACCACGCCGCGATCGAGCAGATCAACCGCATCTTCTCCGGCGCGATCGGCGTGCCGTTGGCGATCACCGTGCTCGCCGCCTACGGGCTCCAACCCCGGCGGCGCGACCTCGTGCGGCTCGCGTGGATGCTCTACGGTCTGTACTGGTGCGAGGCGGTACTGGGCGGCATCTCGGTCGAGGTGAAGCTCGCATGGGTGAGCGTGATGGGCCAT
>CAZLEC010000433.1:0-4385 GCA_964558245.1 uncultured Burkholderiales bacterium
GCGTAGTGTCCATCGCGTACCCGCTGGGCGACATCGCGCTGCTCGCAATCGCAGTGCGCCTCGCCGTCGGCGCCGGCCGCCGCCCGCCCGCCTTCTGGCTGCTCGCCGGGTGCATCGTTCCGCTGATGGGTGCCGACTCGTTGTACGGCTACCTCAACCTCTCGGGCACGTGGCATGAGCACAACATCGTCGATATCGGATGGATCGTGTTCTACGTGGGCTGGGGTGCGGCCGCCCTCCATCCCTCGATGACGCAGCTCACGATGGCAGCGCCGCGCCGTCGTAGCATCAATGCGCGGCGGCTCATCCTCGTTGGAAGTGCCGTGCTCATCCCGCCGGTTGTTTTGTTCGTCGAGCAAGCACGCGGGGCCGTGGTCAATGGAGCGGAGGTCGCGGTCGTCAGCGCGGTGGCGTTCGTGCTGGTGATAATCCGCGTCTCCGGTTTGGCCGGCGAAGTCGCAGATCAACGCAGCGAAACGCGATTCGCGACTCTTATCGACAACGCGTCGGACGCGATCCTTGTCGTGGACACTGCCGGCGTGGTCCAGTACCACACCCCATCGAGCGCGCGAGTGCTCGGTGGCGATTCGGCCACCCTTGACGGTCGACCGCTTGCCGGCCGGCTCGAATCGAACGACGCCGACCAATTCCGCCTCCTGCTGACGGGTCGTACGGCGTCAACAACGGTTGAATGGCACGTGCATCACGGCGACGGCGAGTGGCGTGATCTCGAGGTCATCGCCGCCGACATGCGTGGTGTTGTCGGCGTCGACGGCCTCGTTCTCACGATGCGCGATATCACCGACCGAAACCATCTCGACGCCGAGCTGCGGCGTCAAGCGCTCCACGACACCCTGACGAGCCTGCCCAACCGGGCGCTGTTCCTCGATCGAGTTGGCCACGCGCTCAGCCGCGGCCACCGGGACGGTCACTCGGTGGGCGCGCTCGTCATGGATCTCGACGACTTCAAGATGGTCAACGACAGCCTCGGCCATGCCCGAGGTGACGAGTTGTTGATCGCCGTGGCTGCCCGGCTCACGACGATGATCCGGCCCGGTGACACGGTCGCCCGCTTCGGCGGAGACGAGTTCGCGCTGTTAGTTGAGGACGTCGACGTCGCGGCGAAAATTGTCGAGGTTGCAGATCGCGTACAAGACGCGTTCCTGGAGCCGTTATCCGTCGGAGATGACCACGTGCTCGTGCGAGCGAGCATCGGGATCGCGGTCGGGGGTCCCGACACGCACAATCCGCACGATCTCTTACGCGAAGCCGACGCCGCGATGTATGTCGCAAAGCGCAACGGCAAGGCGCGTTACGTGCTGTTCGAGCCGGCGATGCACGAGGAAGCGCAACAACGCCTCGTGATTGCCGGTGAGCTACGCGGCGCCATCGACCGGAACGAGCTCGCGGTCTTCTACCAGCCCATCGTCGACGTCGGGAGCGGCGTCACGCGCGGAGCCGAGGCGCTGGTGCGGTGGCCCCATCCTCAACGGGGTCTGCTCCCGCCGGCCGAATTCATCCCGATTTCGGAGACGAACGGAATGATCATCCCACTCGGGCAATGAGTGCTCGGAGAGGCGTGTTCACAGGTGCAGGAATGGAAAGAAGCGGGGCTGGTCGACGACTCGTTCTACGTCTCCGTCAATTTGTCGGCCCGGCACCTCCAGGATGGTCAAGTCGTCGAGCACGTCGTTGAGGCGCTCGAGCGTTCGCAACTCCCTTCGTCGGCGCTCGTGCTGGAGATCACCGAGACCGCGCTCATGGAGGATCACGACAGAACGCGTTCGACGCTCGCGGCACTGAAAGCGCTCGGGCTTCGACTCTCGGTCGACGACTTCGGTACCGGCTACTCCTCGCTGTCGTACTTGAGCGCCTTTCCGGTAGACGTGATCAAGATCGACAAGTCGTTCATCGATCAGATCGCGCTGACTTCAGGTGGCGAGGCGATGGTGCGCGGCGTCATCGACCTGGCCCACACCCTCGGACTCGAGGCCGTCGCCGAAGGTGTCGAACAACGCGAGCAGGCAGACGCGCTCGAGCGGCTCGGATGCACATTGGTGCAGGGCTTCCTCTTCGCGAAGCCCATGCCCGCAAGTGACATGGTGGACGCGCTCACTCGGGACCGTGCCGCTGTTCGTTGACGAGCGGCGATGCCGGAGCACGACCGTCTTATCGGCTGAACGTCGGGGACGACTGACATTTGGTGGTCCCTCGCCGATGTCGACCTGGGACGGACTGCACATCCGGACCGCTCCACGAGCACGCCGTACCGGTCGAGCGCCCGGGATGCGAGAGCTGCTTTCTCATCGAAAGCGATGACGCGACGATGTCAGGCGTCGCTGCGCTCTGCTGCTTCCGCATAGCGGAAGCGGCATATCTGTAACAATCTTGAAGGGGCGATTCGCGGGCAAGAGGTCAAGGGTGCGGACACGGTTGCTGAATCTTGGGAACGCGTTCGAGATCACTGTGCAGGATGGGCAACTGATTCGCTCGAAGAAGGCTCGGCGCGTTCGGATGCAGGTTCGTCGGATCGGTCGCGCCGTGCGCTGGTGGCCGCGGGTGACGCGCTTCCGGACTCCAGGGTCGTCCGCTTCGTCACCTTCCCCCGTCCACACACCGAGCTCCGCACCCACGTCGACTCCGCAGTCAACCAACCTCACCGAACCTCGCGCGACGACACCCGCGATCCGATCTGCACAGTCCTCGGTAACGACTTCCACGAGCTCAGCAGACACCTCCTCGAGGCCCGACCTGTCGACCTCAAGAACCCCCTCCAAGATCGACACGCCCTTGCACCCTTCGAGTGCTGTTGGCCGGCGCGCAGCAGATCGCGACGTACTGCCCTCGCCCGATGGACGCGTCACGTTGTAGTTGTGCGCTTCGTGACGCTCATCGTCTCGATCACCTGAGCGATGTCCCTTCGCCGCCCCGGGGTCGAGCACGCCCAGGCCAAGGGTGGCCGCCCAGGGTCGAAGCGCCGTTCCCGGAACCGCGGGTACATCGCCTTGCACGCTCCCCATGACCTTCTGTTCGGTGTCCAGTCGCGCGTTCCACCGCCCCAGAGCACAACGACCGGCCTCGGCAGCGCAACCACACCCGCGGCGTCGAGGGCTCGTTGCACACGACGCGCACCGTCCTTGGCTTGCTTCCTTGCCGTGTCGATCCTCGACGCACCCTCGGGCGAAGCCCATCGTTCGCCACTCCACTTCGTCTCGACCACGAAAACACCAGCCGGCCCGATCACAACGTGGTCGATATTTCCGGAACCAAGTTGGATGTCGTGGACAATCACATAACGACGACCGAGCGCGCGACGAAGCGCAGAGCGCGTCCACTCCTCAGCGTCAGCACCTCGCGCCCACGCCGCTGACCCCGGTCGCCCAACGACTACGAGACTCACGATCCACAGGGGCACAACAAGCATCGAACCCACAAACACATTGCTGAACTGACGCGGCCACACGCGATGCAACATGAAAGTGACCACGTACACCGACCCGAACGTCAACACGTAGAGGCGCCAGTTGACCCGGACGTGCTCGATGTACTGGTGTCGAGCCCGCGAACGCGCGTACTGCCCCGCACGGCGACCGCGAGCGGACATCGGAACACCTCCTGCCCAAATACGTCGAAGCCTCAAGCCTGTTCGGTACCGTTCCCGACGATGCGTGCCAACCCGATCTCCCGACTCTTCAGCCGAGGCATCATCTCGCGTCACACGCGAACGCCGCCGGACCCGGCCGGATCAAGAAGCGTCACCGAGGTACGAGCGTCGAAAAGCTGCCCTCCGCACCGCCACTAACAACAGACACGAGACCGCCACGTAAGAAACTTCTCACTACCAGCGAATTTCTTGTCGCGCGCGAGGGGGTCCACCGCGCTATTCCCAGGTATGGAGACCTATCTGCTCGAACCACCTCCGCTCGACTCTGAGGCCGGCTGCCCGACGCGGCGCCCGGCGCTCCCGTCCGGCGCTCCCGATCCTTAGGTAACTCCTTAGGTAATCGCCGACCCGACACCACCACATACCCTGTGACCTGGCCTTACACGTCGGGCTGGCGGGATTCGAACCCGCGACTTCTTGACCCCCAGTTGCCGCCCAAACGTTCCGCTACGTCTCAGCACGTCTCATCGAAATTCCGTGACCAGGGGTTTTCGCGAACGCCCGGAAGGCCGTTGTCTCACTACGTCTCACTACGCTTCTTAGGTAAAGCCTTAGGTAGAACGCTCGGCGCAATACCGGCAACCTCGAGAGGCAACCAAACTGGCGCAGTCCCTTCCGAAGAGACCGTCTGACGCGCAGTCGACGACGCGTACGCCGGCCGACGAGCGAATACTCAGTTCCGTCTTACTCAGTTCGTAGCGCCTCAACGATGGGCCGCTGC
>CAZLEC010000434.1:0-4377 GCA_964558245.1 uncultured Burkholderiales bacterium
GTCCGCGAGATATTGGCAGGCCACACGCTTCAGTGCCGGGCTCGCGCCGGCTTGGGTTGGGACGTCGAGGATCAGGTTGTCCTGCAGCCCGGTCCAGAGGTGGACGTAGTTGCCGTTGCGTCCGTAGTAGGCCAGCGTGCCGCCTTGCAGGCTCACGTAGCTCTCCACTGACTGCAGCGTGCTCAGCGGTATGAGCTGCGACGTGAACTGGATGTCGGCGGGGGCGTCGGTGAGGTATTTCATCGTGCGTGACGGACTGGGCGACTGCAACGTCGAGGCGAGCCCGAGCGACGCGACCAGTGCGAGCGGCAGGAGGCCCCACCAGATTCGGGCCGAGCCGGCCGCGCCCGGCGGGCTCGCGTCACGAGCGAGCGCGACGAGCGCTACCAGGCACACGCCGCACGGCATCAGGAGCACCTGGAGCTGGCCGGAGGCGTACGAGCGATTCAGGTAGTACACGAAGCCGCCCGTGCCCCACGTGCCGACGAGCGCGAGGGTCAATATGGCACGGTCGTGCGCAGCGGTGCCCGGCGCGGCGTGGCGTCGGGCGCGCCAGAGCAGGCACCAGCCGACGCTCGCGCTCGAGAGCAGTACGGGCAGGACAACCATGACCGGCCCCGCGATCTGGATCGGCGACGACGCGAATCCGTTCGCGAACGCGCGGCTGAACAATCCGAAGTCCGACAGCTTCACCCCGGTGCCGGCCGCGATGGTGATCACCGGATACACGACGAGGCCGGCCAGGAGGCCACCTGACCAGAGCACAACCGACTTGCGCAGCCCTTCCGACGGGAGGGCGACGGCCAGCAGCATGCAGAAGGCGATCGCGACGACGATGCCGAAGTCCTGCGAGTTCCAGACGGTCAAGCCGACGACGACTCCCAGCGCCGGGAGATGCCAGGTCCGTACCGCTCCGCGGCGTAGCCGCGCGAGCTCCTCGAGACCGAGGAGCGAGACCAGCATCGCGAAGAACATGCGGATCGGGAGCTGTTGCATGTACGACGCGATCGAGCTGTACGGCTGAGCACCGTGATACACGGTCAAGCAAGTGAGCGGCACGATGATGGCCGCCGCGAGCCAGAGTGCCGGAGACGACATCGAGCGCGCGCCGATTCGCACGGCGAGCACGACCGACAGCACGCCGAGCACGCTCATGAAGATCATCGCGAAGTTCGCGAACGTCGACGCCGACATGGAGAAGCGGAACGGAGCCAGCAGCCAGCCCTGCAGGGTCGTGTACTGGGGCACGAAGGTGGCGTCGGGCACCTTGCCGGCCGCGGGCGCAAGAATCTCGTTGAGCAGGAAGACGTTGTTCGTGGGTTCCGCGAAATTCGAGAGCGTGCGAATCAGGCTCACGAGATCGCACACGCTGACGACCGCGACCACCGAAGTGAGCGCGATCCGCACGTTTCGCGACGAGTCGATCCAGTCGAGTCCGCGCCAGAGGAACAGCGCGACGACCAAGGAGACGATGGCGATCGTGATCCCGAATCCCTCCCAGAAGAGATGCGGCAACGCGACGGTTGCGCCGGCGAAGCTGATCAGCTCGTGCTGGCGTTCTATGCGCCCGATCCCCACGAGCAGTCCGCCGGCGGCCAGGAGCGGCGTGACGAGGCCCGCGACGCGGCGAGGCGGGCGCGCGAGAAACTGGATGCAGAGGAGCGCCGCGAGCACGACGGGAACCGCGAACATCGCCTTGTCCCACGCCTTGCTCCCGTGCGCGCCCCGGAAGATGGCGAACGCGACCATCACGAAGATCGTCGCGGTCGTGACCCGCGGAAGAAGCGACGTCAACGCGGCCAGATCGGTCGCGGGCGCTTCCTGCGGTTCGAGCGTGTCCGCGGCCACGTCGTCGCGAGTGACCATGCTCGGCCTACGGTGCCGTCGCCGAGATGAACAGTGACTGCGCCATGTGCTTCACCGCGGGTGTGCGCTCGGCGACGCGTCCGACGGTGACGATGGGCTGCACGAGGCGATCGGGCACGCCCGGCACGAGGAAGTCCCGGTACTCGACCTCGATGTCGCGAAAGCCGGCTTCGCCGAGACTCCGCAGGGCGTGTTTCCGGCTGAACGCCATCTCGTCGGGCTCGAGACGAGCGCGAACGCGGAGCTTCGGCCGGCTGAAGATCAGGTAGACGTACGGATTGTGCAGGTTCGGCTCGAGGAAGATGACCTTGCCGTTCTCGGCGAGCAGGCTTCGCATCGACCGCAGCGATGCCGGCAGGTCGTAATAGAGGTGATGCAGGATCCCGTTGCCGACGATGTAGTCGAAGGTGCGCCCGAGCATCTGCTCCGGTCGCGTGAAGTCGAGCACGTCGAATTGAACGTTGCTCTCCACGGCCGATGCGCGCGCTTCCTCCACGAACGCCTCGGACACGTCGACCCCGAGCACCTGCATCCTGGTCTTCGCGGCGAGGCTGCGTGCGAGCTCCCCGCGACCGCAGCCGATCTCGAGCACCGTGCGCGAAGGCGACGGCGCCATCTTGGAGATCATCAAGTCGCAGCGCCGGTCGGTACGGACGGTCAGCGCGACGCCGCCCGTCCATCCCTGGTTGTAGCCGTCTTCGTCTTGAACGCTCCGCACTTCGATTCCTCCGCGCTTATTTCGTCACGACGATCGTGTATCCGAGCGGGTCGTCGGTCGAGCCGATCGAGGCGAGCGTGCACACGTAGGCGATGACGAGCGCCAGCGCGAGTATCGGGCTCGCGAGCAACCACAGGGGAACGAGGACCAGTCTCCATCGCTGCGACGGAACGAGATTGCGGAACCACAGCACGACGAGCTTGGAAGCGATCGTCGAGATGTCGGTGCCGCGTGGCGTGATCTCCGCGCTGCGAAAGCGGGCAAACATCGTGCGCAGGCTCGAGGGCGTGTAGCGGAAGAAGTCGTAGGGCACGTAGTGGTACCGCGCCGACCACGGCACGGTGAAGACCGCCTGGCCGTCGTTCTTCAGGACGCGGTAGATCTCGTCGACCAGGCCCTGATAGTTCGCGACGTGCTCCAAGACCTCGGTGCAGAAGATCGCGTCGAAGTGGTCGTCGGGGAATGGAATGTGCTCGCCGTCGAAGGGGACGATGTCGTCGTTCGCGTAGTCGAAGCGGTCGGCGTCGCTGATGTCGATGCCGACGTAGCGGGTCGCGGCCGGATCGAGCAGGGAGCGGTAGGGGCTCTGCCCGCAGCCGACGTCGAGCACGTCACCTTTGAAGTGGGGGAGCAGGCGCCGGAGGTCGCGATACACCGTCCAGATCTGCAGGTCGACGAACATGCGACCGTAGAACTTCGCCTTGCCGCCGAGCGTCGTCGGCGGCGTGTTGGAGACCGGGCGGAACGACTCGGTCTTCAACTGGCCGACTTCAGCTCGAGGTGCCGGCGGACCCGGTCGACGATGCACGGGGCCGAGATGCCGTGGGTCTCGTGCAGGAATGCTTCGCTCCCGCCGCGCTCGCCGTACGGTCGATCCACTCCCATGCGCAGGAGCCGGCAGGCGGCTCCGCTCTCGGCGATGGTCTCGCCGACCAGTGAGCCGATCCCGCCGTTGCTGACGTGCGCCTCGATCGTCACCGCGTGCCGGCAGCCGGAGACGAGCCGGATGATGTCGGCGCGGGGTGCGGGGCTGACGCTCGCCACCACGACGACGGCAGCGGAGATGCCCTCCCGCTCGAGCTCCTCGGCTGCCTCGACCACTGCCGCGCCGACGCTGCCCATGGTGAAGAGCACCACATCGGAGCCGCTCCGGACCTCCTGCACGCGGCCGAGCTCGAACCGGCCGTCGAGTCCGGGGACGCGCAGCTTGTCGTTCTTGCCGAGGCGCAGGTATGCCGGGCCCGGCCACTCGCTGAGCGCGCTCACCGCCGTCGTGGCCTGCTCGGCGTCGGCGGGCGCGATGACGGCCATGTCCTGGAGCAGGCGCATGACGCCGACGTCTTCGATGCCGTAGTGGGTCGGACCGGCGGTGCCGTACTCGAAGCCGCCGCCCATCCCGACGATACGAACGGGAAGACCGTGCAACACCGGTCCGTTGCGGATGAACTCGTACGGGCGGAGGACTGCGAACGGCACGATCGAGTAGCAGAACGGAATGAAGCCGGCGTCGGCGAGCCCGGTCGCGACGCCCACCATGTTCTGCTCGGCGACACCCATGTTGAAGTAGCGATCCGGGAACCGATCGCGGAACGGCTCGAGTGCCATGAACCCGAGATCGCCGGTCATGAGCACGACGCGCTCGTCGTGCTCGGCTAACTCCACGAGCGCGTGTACGAAGGCGGTCCTCATGCCGGTTGGCCGATCTCGCTCATGGCCTGCTCGAAGTCGGAGTCGGACATCGGCAGGTAGTGCCACTTGATCTCGCGCTCCATGTACGAGACGCCCTTGCCGAA
>CAZLEC010000435.1:0-4368 GCA_964558245.1 uncultured Burkholderiales bacterium
CAAACCGTCCGCAAGAAGGTCACCGACATCCTCGAGATGATCCGCATGCGCGCCGGTGACGACGAGTCGACCGACGGGCGCTCGCGGGGGAGAGGTCGTGGTCGCGGCCGGGCGGCGGCCGCGAAGACGGACCGCCTCGACCTGCCTCGCGACGAGTTGGGGCGCCTGATCCAGAGCCTCACGGACGAGATGCACGACGCGGCGCGCGATCTGCGCTTCGAAGAGGCGGCGCGGCTGCGCGACGAGATTCACGAGATGAAACGGGAGCTGCGCGAGGTCGGTTAGCCTTTTTCGAGATGAGCAGCCGGCGATTGGCAGTTCTGCTCGGGTTGGCGTTGCTGATCGTTCTCGGCCCGTTCGTCGGTCCGGACACGGCCCAGCCGGCGTCGCGTTATGACCTCACCGCGAGCATCGCAGAGCACGGCTCGGTGGATCTCGGGCCGTACCGGCACCGGCTCGGTGTCGATCACGCGATCTACCGAGGCCACCTGCGTTCCGACAAGGCGCCCGGTCAGCCGCTGCTCGCGGTGCCGGTGTACCTCGTCGGTCGCGCCGTGGGCGCGCAGTCGGCGACCCACGCGCGGGAACACGGCGATTTGGGTCTGTGGTGGGAGACGTTGTGGTCGGCGACGGTGCCGTTCGTCGTGCTTGTCGCGTTGATGTTCCTGCTCGCGGAGAAGTTCGCGCGTCGGGGCGTCGCGCTCGCGGTCGCGCTGATGCTCGGCCTGTGCACGATGATGCTCCCGCACGCGTTGAACTTGTTCGGTCACGACCTCGCCGCCCTGTTCGGGTTCGGTGCGTTCCTCGCGATCGAAGGCTCACCGGTGAGCGTGCGGCGCGCGACGCTCGCCGGTCTGCTCGCGGGTTTGGCCGTGTTCACCGAGTACGAGACCGGGATCGTCGTCGGCGTGGTGGCGGTGTACCTGTTGGTACGGGAGCGCCGGCGGTTCGGCTGGTTCGTGCTCGGTGCGCTGGCGCCGTTGGGAGCCCTCGCGTGGTACCAGTGGCGCGCGTTCGGGGCGCCCTGGCACACGCCGTCGGCCTACTACGCGGGCTCGATCAACGGCACGAGCCAGGGCGGCTACGCCGTTCCGGGTCTCCACGAGCTCGTCGCGGTGCTGTTCGGCAACCGCGGGCTGATCGTCGGCGCGCCGATCGTGCTCGTGGGGCTCGTGGGCGCGGGCTGGCTCGCGATGTCGGGCTCGGGTGCGGCGCGGCGGCACGCACTCGTCGCGCTCGCAGTGGTGGTTCCGTATCTGGTGTTGTGCGCGGGATGGTCGGGGTTCCCGACACTCGAGTATCCCGGCCCGCGGTACCTCATTCCCGCGATCCCGTTCTTCGCGGCGCCCCTCGCTGCGGCGTGGGACCGCCTCTGGCGACCGGCGGTGCTGTTCGGGGCGTTCGGCGCGCTGGTGGCGGTGCCGGCCGCCACGACCTTCATCCTCCTCGGCATCGGCCAGCCTCCCTTCCCGGAGCTGCTCCGCCGGGTCGGCGACCGTGAGTTCCTGCCGACGTTGTGGTCGATGGCGTTCGGACGGGGCGGGGTGCTGCTGTACGCAGCCTCGGTGGTGGGTTGCGGCGCCCTGGTGGCGGTGCGGGTGCGGCGAGCTCCCGGCCCGGCGGCCGGACCGGAATCGGACGATGGCGAACCCGGGCGCATGCGCAGGGGTTCAGAAATCGTGCGTGTCGCCGACGAGTTGCCGTGAGCAGCCGGCGCTTGGCAGTGCTTCTCGGGTTGGCGTTGCTCGTCGTCGTCGGCCCTATCGTCGGCGCCGACACCGCACAGCCGGCGTCGCGTTACAGCCTGACGGCCGCCGTCGCGGAGCACGGGTCGGTCGACCTGACCCCGTATCGGGCGCGGCTCGGTGTCGACCACGCGATCTACCGGGGTCACTTGCGTTCCGACAAGGCGCCCGGTCAGCCGCTCCTCGCGGTGCCGGTCTACCTCCTCGGTCGGGCCGCGGGCGCGGAGTCGGCCGTACACGCTCGGGTGTTCGGCGATCTCGGCCTGTGGTGGGACACGTTGTGGTCGGCGACGGTGCCGTTCGTCGTGCTGGTGGTGTTGATGTTCCTGCTCGCGGAGAAGTTCGCCCGAAGGAACGTCGCGCTCGCGGTCGCGCTGATGCTCGGGTTGTGCACGATGATGTTCGAGCATGCCGTGAACCTCTACGCACACGACCTCGCGGCCTTGTGCGCGTTCGGCGCGTGGATGGCGATCGAGGACGCGCCCGTGACCGCCCGGCGCGCCGCGCTGGCCGGTCTGCTCGGCGGCCTCGCGGTGCTCACGGAATACGAGTCGGGAATCGTGCTCATCGTGCTCGCGGGCTATCTCCTCGTGCGGCAGCGGCGCCGCCTCGGCTGGTTCGCCCTCGGCGGGACGGGACCGCTCGCGGTGCTGGCGTGGTACCAGGCGCGGGCGTTCGGGGCCCCGTGGCACACGCCGTCGACGTATTACGCCGGCGTGCTCGGCGGCACGACGCGCGGGGGCTACTCGATCCCGACGCTCCACGACGTGGTGGCGGTGCTCTTCGGCAGCCGCGGGCTGTTGATCGGCGCGCCGATCGCGTTCGTCGGTGTCGGCGGGGCGATCTGGCTGGTGGTGTCGGGTGCCGGCGCGGCGCGCCGACACGCGATCGTCGGTCTCGCGGTGTTCGTTCCCTATCTCGTCCTCTGCGCCGGATGGTCGGGGCTCCCCCTGCTCGAGGAGCCGGGCCCGCGCTATCTCATTCCCGCGCTCCCATTCCTCGCGGTGCCGCTCGCCGCGAACTGGGACCGCCTGTGGCGGCCGATGCTGGTGGGCGCCGTGATCGGCGCCCTCGTATCGATTCCCGACGCGACCACCTACATCCTCCTGCGGCCGAAGCAGCCGGCGATTCCCGAGCTCCTGCGCCGGGTGCGCGTCGGGGAGTTCCTGCCGACGCTCTGGTCGATGGCGCTCGGGCGCGCGGGCATCGCGCTCTATGCGCTTTCGGTCGTTTTGGTCGTCGCCGGTCTCGCGCGCGTGTGGCGAAACGCGCCGATCGCGGAACCGGCTCGCGTCGCGCCCGCCGGTCCGGTTCCCGCGCTGCGAAGCTGACCGAACAGGTGTTCGACCGTCCCGTTCCGGGGGGATAGTCTGGCGGGGATGAGTGACACGATCGTTGTTCGGGGTGCGCGCGAGCACAACCTCCGCAACGTCGACCTCGAGTTGCCGCGCGACCAGTTGATCGTCTTCACCGGGCTTTCGGGCTCGGGCAAGTCGTCGCTGGCGTTCGACACGATCTACGCCGAGGGCCAGCGCCGTTACGTCGAGTCGCTGTCGGCCTACGCCCGGCAGTTCCTCGGCCAGATGGACAAGCCCGACGTCGACTTCATCGAGGGCCTGTCGCCGGCCATCTCGATCGACCAGAAGTCGGCGTCGCGCAACCCCCGCTCGACCGTCGGCACGATCACCGAGATCTACGACTATCTCCGCCTGCTGTACGCGCGGATCGGGGTGCCGCACTGCCCGAACTGCGGCAAGCTCATCACCCGCCAGACCCCGCAGCAGATCGTCGACCGGGTGCTGCAGCTGCCCGACGGCACCCGCTTCCAGGTGCTGGCGCCGGTCGTGCGGGGCCGCAAGGGCGAATACCACGCGCTGCTCGACGAGCTCGCCGGCCAGGGCTTCACGCGCGCCCGGGTCGACGGCGAGGTGGTCGACCTGCCGGCCAAGCTCCAGCTCGAGCGGTACGAGCAGCACAAGATCGAGGTGGTGGTCGACCGGCTCGTGCGGCGCGCCGGGATCGAGCGTCGGCTCACCGACTCGCTCGAGACCGCGCTGAAGCTCGCCGAAGGCGTGGCGGAAGTCGAGATCGTCCCGAAGAACGAGAAGGCCGAGCCCGAGACACTGGTGTTCTCCGAGCACCTCGCGTGCATGCACTGCGGGCTGTCGTTCGAAGAGCTCGCGCCGCGCAACTTCTCGTTCAACTCGCCCTACGGCGCGTGCGACCGGTGCGACGGTCTCGGAACCCGGTTCGAGGTCGACCCGGAGCTCGTCGTCCCCGACGACGACCTCTCGCTGCGCGACGGGGCGATCGCCCCGTGGTCGGGCTTCCGCAGCCACTACTTCGAGCGGCTGCTCGAGTCGGTGTCCGAGGAGTTCGGCTTCTCGGTCGACACGCCGTGGAAGAAGTTGAAGAAGGCCGACAAGAAGGTCGTGCTCTACGGCACCGGCAAGACCGCGGTGAAGGTGCAGTACCGCAACCGTTTCGGTCGTCAGCGCAGCTACACCACGCAGTTCGAGGGTGTCATCACGTGGTTGGAGCGCCGCCACACCGAGTCGGAGAGCGACCGCGCCCGCGAGCAGATCGAGGGCTACATGCGCGAGGTGCCGTGCCCCGCGTGCCA
>CAZLEC010000436.1:0-4347 GCA_964558245.1 uncultured Burkholderiales bacterium
CGTCCACTTGGCGACGATCTCGGCGACGTCTTCCTCGTCGACCTCTTCCTTCAGCATCGCGCCGTCGTGCTGGAGATCCTGGAGGCGCTGCGTCATCGCGTCGACTTCGCGCTCGACCACCGGGATGTGGCCGTAGCGCAATTGGGCCGCGCGCTCGAGATCGCCGTCGCGCTCGGCGCGCTCGGCGTCGAGGCGCGCCTGTTCGAGGCGTTCCTTGCCGGCCTGGATCGTCGCGATCGCGTCCTTCTCGAGCTGCCAGTGCGCGACCATGCCGTCGCGCTCCTCCTGGAGCGACTGGAGCTCGGCCTCCAAGAGATCGAGGCGCTGCTTGCTCGCCTCGTCGTGCTCCTTCGCCAACGCCGCGCGCTCGATCTCGAGCTGGCGGATGCGGCGCTCGACCACGTCGATCTCGAACGGCATGGAGTCGATCTCGATCCGCAGGCGCGACGCGGCTTCGTCGACGAGGTCGATCGCCTTGTCGGGAAGCTGACGGCCGGTGATGTAGCGATCGGAGAGCACGGCTGCCGCGACGAGCGCGGCGTCCTGGATCCGCACCCCGTGGTGCACCTCGTAGCGCTCCTTGAGCCCGCGCAGGATCGCGATCGTGTCCTCGACCGAAGGCTCCCCCACGAACACGGGCTGGAACCGCCGCTCGAGCGCGGCGTCCTTCTCGATGTACTTCCGGTACTCGTCGAGCGTCGTCGCGCCGATCAGGCGGAGCTCGCCCCGGGCGAGCATCGGCTTGATCATGTTGCCGGCGTCGACCGCGCCCTCGGCGCCACCCGCGCCGACGATCGTGTGCAACTCGTCGATGAACGTGACGACTTCACCCTGCGAGTCGGCGATCTCCTTGAGCACCGACTTGAACCGCTCCTCGAACTCGCCGCGGTACTTCGAGCCGGCGACCATCGAACCGATGTCGAGGGAGACGACGCGCTTGCCCCGCAGGCCGTCGGGCACGTCGCCCTCGACGATCCGGCGCGCGAGCCCTTCGACGATCGCGGTCTTGCCCACGCCCGGCTCGCCGATGAGCACGGGGTTGTTCTTCGTGCGCCGCGAGAGCACCTGAATGATCCGTCGGATCTCCTCGTCGCGCCCGATCACCGGGTCGATCTTTCCGGCGCGGGCCGCATCGGTGAGATCGCGGCCGTACTTCTCGAGGGCCTGGTACTGCTCCTCGGGGTTGTCGCTCGTGACGCGGTGCGAGCCGCGCACCTGGCGGAGCGCGTCGAGCACGGCCTCGCGCGTGACACCCAGTGAGCGCACGAGGTCGCCGACACCGCCGGTGAGGTCGGTCATGGCGAGGAGCAGGTGCTCGGTCGACAGGTACTCGTCGTCGAGCTGCTCGCGTTCCTTGTCGGCGGCCTCGAGTACCGAGAACGTGCTCGGCGCGAGGCGGGCATCGCGCACCGTCGCACCCGACACCTGCGGGAGCCGGGCCAGCGACTCGTCGACCCGGCGGCGCACCGTGCCGACGTCGACCCCGATGCGTTCGAGCACTCCGTTCACGACACCCTCGGGCTGGTCGAGCAACGCGCGGAGCAGGTGCTCCGGCGCGATCTCGGTGTTGCCCGCGTCGCGTCCGGCGGCCTGCGCCGCGCCGATCGCCTCTTGGGTCTTCCGGGTGAACTTGTTGGGATCGAGTGCCATCGTTGCTTCCTCGGGCTGATGCTGACTGGCTTCCTGACCGGCTTCCGTTGCTACTTCCTGAGCATCGCGTCGCGCGCGAGCACGACTGCCGCGGGGCGGAACGGAACGATCTCACGCCGGTACTGCTGATGCGCGGCGGCGACGCGCTCTTCCATTTCCTGCTGCAACGCGTCGATCCGTGCCTCGAGCCGGGCCGCGCGGCTGCGCGCGGAGTCGAGCTCCAGCTCGAGTCCGAGGATCCGCTGCACGCCGACCAGCGATATCCCCTCGTTGGTCAGCTCCTGGATACGCCGCAACAATTGGATGTCGTGGTCCGAGTAACGCCGGCTGCGACCGCTCGTGCGCGCCGGAGCCAGCAGCCCCTTGCGCTCGTAGATGCGCAACGTCTGCGGGTGCACGCCCGCCAACTCGGCCGCGACGGAGATCACGTACAACGCGCGGGTGTCAGCCATCGGAGCTCCTCCGGTTCTGCTGCTTCGCGAACAGCTCGGCGCGCGGATCGTCGGTGAACACCGCGGCAAGGCCTTCGACCGCTTCGCGCTGGCTCTCGTCCAGCTTGGTCGGGATAACCACCTCGATCGTCACGAGGAGGTCGCCCCCCTTGCCGCTCTTCGCATGCGGTGCGTCGTCCTTCGGGGCGTCGGCCGCCACTCCTTGACCGCGGACACGCATCACCTTGCCGCTCGGCGTTCCCGCCGGGATCCGCATGGTCACCTGGCCGTCGAGCGTCGGCACCTTCACGTCGGCGCCGAGCGTCGCTTCGGCGATCGTCACCGGGAGCCGGATCGTCATGTCGTTGCCGCTCCGGCCGAACAGCGGGTGCGACTGCACGCGAACGACCACGAACAGATCTCCGGCCGGTCCGCCGTTCGCGCCGGCCGCGCCTCGGCCCTTCACGCGGATGCGTTGACCGTCGGTCACGCCCGCGGGCACGCGGACCTTCACCTCTCGCGCGCGCATCTCGACACCACGGCCACGGCACGTCGGACACGGCGTCGGGATGACCTGGCCGCGTCCGCCGCAGTTCGGGCACACCTGCGAGAACGAGAACGGGCCCTGGTCGACCGCGATCGATCCGCTGCCCTGGCACTCCGGGCACGTCTGAGGCGAGGTGCCCGGCGCCGCGCCCGACCCCTGACACGTCGAGCAGGTCGCGTCGGCGCGGAATCGCACGGTGCTCGTGACACCGCGCACGGCGTCGTCGAACGACAGGTGCAGCTCGGTCTCGAGGTCCTGGCCGCGCTGCGGTCCCTGCGGCGCCCGGCGCGTGCGCCCGCCACGGTTCCCCATGAGGTTGCCGAGGAGATCGGAGATGCCGCCGCCCCGACCTTGGCCGAAATCGACGTCGAACTGGAAACCCTGCGCGCCGCCACCGAACCCGCCGGGAGCGCCACCACCGAACCCGCCCGGGCCCACGCCGGACGCAACCATCCGGCGTACTTCGTCGTACTCCTTGCGCTTGTCGGCGTCGCCCAGCACTTCGTAGGCGGCGTTCACTTCCTTGAACCGCTCCTCCGACTTGGCGTCGCCGGCGTTGGCGTCGGGGTGATGCTGCTTGGCGAGCTTCTTGTAGGCGCGCGAAAGCTCCTTGTCGGACGCGGTCGACGGAACGCCGAGCACGGCGTAGTAGTCCTTGTCGAACCACTCGCGTTGTGCTGCCAAGAGAGTTACCTCACAACCTTCACCATCGCGGGACGCAGCACGCGCCCCTTCAACTTCCAACCGGCGCGGAGCACGTCGCCCACTCGCGGGTCGCCGTCGCCGTCGTCTTGCATCACGGCTTCGTGCTCGTTCGGATCGAACGGCTCGTCGAGCGCGTCGATACGCGCGAGCCCGGCCCGTTCGAGAACTCCCAACAACTCGGCGTACACCAGCTCGATTCCCTTGCGCACCCGATCGGCGTCGAGGTCGGGATCGAGGTTCGCGAGCGCGAGCTCGAAGCTGTCGAGCACGGGCAGCAACTGCTCGACCAGACCCTCGGTCGCGCGCTCCACGAGCGCGGTCTGCTCGCGAAGCACACGCTTGCGGTAGTTCTCGAAGTCGGCTTGGAGGCGCTGGGTCGTGTCGAGCAAGTCGTTACGTTCTCGTTGGAGCAGGTCGATGTCGGCAATCAGCTGACCGGCTTCGACTTCTGCCGTGTCGGATCCGGCGACCGAGGCCGCCGCGTGCTGGTCGGCCGGCCCCCGATCCGCCGCGCCCGTGTCGGGCGCGGACGGATCGGAAGCAACGGCGTCGTTCGTGTCAGCCGTCATGACGCTTACGCGCTCTGCTCGTCGTCGTCGACGATCTCCGCGTCGGCCACGTCGTCGTCGGAGCCGGGAGCACCGGCGTCGCCACCGGGAGCACCGGCGCTCTGCTGCGCCTGCGCGTTCTGGTACAGCCGCTTGGTGAACTCCTGACTGACGTTGATCAGCTTCTCGTGCGCCTGCTTGACCGCCTCGACGTCGGGCCCGGCGAGGGAGTCCTTCAACGCCTTCAGGGCGTCTTCCATCGCGGTCCGGTCCTCGGCCGGCACCTGGTCGCCCTGCTCCTTCAGCAGCGACTCGGTCTGGTAGGCGAGCGAGTCGGCGGTGTTGCGCACCTCCGCCTCCTCACGCTTGCGCTGGTCCTCCTCGGCGTGCGCCTCGGCGTCCTTGATCATTTGGTTGATGTCGTCCTTGCCGAGCGCGGTGCCGCCGCTGATGACCATCGACTGCT
>CAZLEC010000437.1:0-4345 GCA_964558245.1 uncultured Burkholderiales bacterium
AGCGCTGCATTCGCACCGTCGCCCGGTCGCGCGCGGAGAAGGTCGTCATGATCCTCGCCGGCCCCGACCACCGGCACGACGTCACGGTCGCGCTCGCGCAGCTCGCCGACGACTCCTCCGTGTTGACGACGGTCGCGATCGAGCCGGCAACGAGCGAGGCCCGCGCCGCCGCGGCTGATGCTCCGGAAGGTTTCGTCGCGCAAGTCGCGTTCGATCGATGGCGCGCGACCCGAGGTCTGTGGCCCGCCGTTGACGCCCTGCGCACGACGACCGCTTGGTACCCGAGCGATCGGCACGAACGGCTCGCGTCCCGCGCCCGGGCGCTGCTCGAGCGGTACGCCGCGATGGATCCGCAGCTCGAAATGGATGCGCCGGCCAACCATGCCGACCCGCTTCTCGCGAGGCGGGCGCAGGAGCTGCACCGCTACCTCGCCCAGCCGTTCGTGCTCTGGGAGCACCGGACGTCACGGCCGGGCGAGTCGACGCCGTGCACCGAGTTGCTCGACCACCTCGAGACGCTCCTCGGCGAGGATGACGCAGTGACCGGTCAGCCCGAGATCGGTGGCCGGTAACGCGTCCTGCGGGCCCACCGAAGCCCCGCAGTCTTGGAATGCGGGCTCAACAGCCGGATCGTCGGCGCCAGAACTGGTCGAGGAGCTCGTCGTCGGCCGTGTCGCGCGGGAGCGGGCCTCCCTCGGAGCGATCCGCCCCGACGCGGTGGAGGCGCTCGATGACCTGGCTGACCGCCAACTCTTCCGGTGTGTCGAGATCCGAGGTGAGTTCCGTGTGCAACTCCATGGTGCGCTCCTCTGGTCGCTCGTTGCGTGCAGCTTGACCTGCGTATATGAGACGACGCTCTGAGTCTCGTAAGAGTTCGCGGTCGGATGGCAAGATGCCCGCATGACCGAGCCAGCCGCATGAAGCCAGGCGCAGATCCGCAGGCCCGGACCGTCGCAGACAGTCGCACGGCCGATCCAGGGCCGGAGGTCGCAGCCGCATGAAGCCAGGCGCAGATCCGCAGGCCCGGACCGTCGCAGACAGTCGCACGGGCGATCGAGGGCCGGAGGTCGCAGCCGCATGAAGAAGCGCGTGATCCAGTGGGCGACGGGCGGGGTGGGGCGCGCCGCGATCGAAGGGGTGCTCGCGCACCCCGATCTCGAGCCGGCAGGCGCCTGGGTGCACAGCCCGGCGAAGGCCGGCGTCGATCTCGGTTCCCTCGTGGGTCGCGACCCCATCGGGGTCACGGCCACCAACGACGTCGATGCCCTCCTCGCGACCGACGCCGACTGCGTCCTGTACAGCCCGTTCATCGCCGATGCCGAGGTGGTCGCGGCGATTCTCGAATCGGGCAAGAACGTCGTGACACCGCTCGGCTGGTTCTATCCGCCGGCAGAGGAGCGCGAGCGGTTCGACTCGCTCGCCAAGCGCGCGGGCGTCACGCTGCACGGCACCGGCATTCATCCGGGCGGCATCACCGAACGTTTCCCGCTCATGATCTCGGCACTGTCGGGCTCGATCACGCACGTGCGCGCCGAAGAGTTCTCCGACGTCCGCACCTACGGCGCGCCCGATGTCGTGCGCGACTGGATGCTGTTCGGCAAGACCCCGGAGGAGGCGCGCGCCAGCATCATGGCCGACGCGCTCGGCGCCGGTTTCCGCCAGTCGGTGTTCATGGTGGCCGACGAGCTGGGCTTCGACATCGAGCCGAGGTTGCGCACGACTCACGAGATGGCGGTTGCGACCGCGCCGATCGATTCGCCGATCGGCCCGATCCAGCCGGGGACGGTCGCCGCGCAACGGTTCAAGTGGGAGGCGCTGGTCGACGGCGAAGTCGTGATCACCGCGGCGGTCAACTGGCTCATGGGCGAGGAGCATCTCGAGCCGGCGTGGAGATTCGGTCCGGCCGGCGAACGATTCGAGGTCGAGGTCACCGGCGACCCGAGCTGCCTGACGTCGTTCAAGAAGTTGCACCCCGAGAGCGTCGAGGCGGGCCTCGTGCGCAATCCGGGAATCGTCGCCACCGCGCTGCACTGCGTGAACGCGATCCCGTACGTGTGCGCGGCGGAGCCGGGCCTGCTCACCTACCTCGATCTCCCCCTCGTCGCCGGCCGCGCGTCGCCCGCGCTCCATCGCGACCGCCGATGATCCTCGACCGGTTCAAGCTCGACGGCCGCGTCGCGATCGTGACCGGGGCCGGCCTCGGCATCGGGCGCGGGATCGCGCTCGGTCTGGCCGAGGCGGGCGCCGACGTCGCGTTGGCCGCGCGTACCGAGGCCGATCTCGAAGAAGTTGCCGAGCGCATACGCGCGCTCGGGCGGCGCGCGCTCGTCGTGCCGACCGACGTCACCGACAGCGCCGCGTGCGAGCAGCTCGTGACGCGCACGGTCGGAGAGCTCGGGCGGCTCGACGTGCTGGTCAACAACGCGGGCGGAGCCATGCCGCGGGCCGCGATGGACACGAGTGAAGGGTTCATGGCGCGGACGTTCGCGTTCAACGTGATCGCGCCGCTCACGCTGACCAAGCTCGCGGCCCGGCAGATGGTCGACACCGTGGGCGCGGGCGCGGTCGTCAACATCTCGTCGCGGTCGGCGAGCATGACGCAGACGATGTTCGTGGCGTACGGATCGGCGAAGGCCGCGCTCAACCGGCTCACTCGCAACATCGCGCCCGAGTTGGCGCCTCGGGTGCGGGTGAACGCGATCGACGTCGGTGGAGTGGCGACGCGCTCGCTCGACATCGTGCTCACCGACGACGCGTTGCGTCAGCAGTTCCTCGACGGCACGCCGATGCACCGCCCCGGCGAGCCGGAGGACATCGCGTGCGCGGTGCTCTTCCTCGTGTCCGACGCGTCGTCGTGGGTCACCGGCAAGGTCTTCGAGATCGACGGCGGCACCGAGGCGCCCTCGATGCAGGTCCCCGCGCCACCGCTGGAGCCCACTGGGCGTTAGCGCACCAGGCGGACCGTCACCGTCTTGGTACCCGCGGCGAGCGTCACGGTTCCGGTCTGCTCCGAGATCGTTCCGGCGCTGGTTGTCGCGATGTCGTGCACGAACGCGGGAACCTCGAATCGCACTCCCCCGCTCGGGAACGATCCGTGGAGCGTCAAGGTCACTGATCCGTCGCCGGCCGTGATCGTCACGCCGACCCGCCGGTTGTTCGTGATCGGGAAGTTCGACACCGAGATCGTCGCTCCGGGTTCGATCCACTTGGCGGGCACGCCACGGCCGACGATCAAGGTGTCCGTCGCGGTCTCGGCGACGAGCGAGTCGAGCAGGTCCTTGTTCGCGTTGGCGATGCCCCACGCGTGCGGTGACGATCCCTGCCCGGTGGCGGGGTGGCTGCCGAGCCACGGCGAACCCGAGACGGGCGCCGACGAGCTCTCCCACCACGAGTACGGGCCGCTCTGGGAGTGGCTCACCATGAACTCGTAGCTCAGGATCCCCTGATCGCGATGGTTCGCGCTCGCGAGGCCGCCGCTGCCGTACCCGGCGTTGTAGCCGGAGGAGTAGTAGTCGCCGGGATATCCGCCGAACGTGTCGGGCGGCAGCCGGCCGGCCAGTCGCCCGAACCCGTATTCGTAGGTCGCGTCGATCATGCTCGCGCCGGGCCCGCTCACCGGCGCGCCGAAGAGCGACGCGTCCCAGGGCCATCGTCCCGACAAGAACGGCGCCGCCCAATTCGCGTCCTCGGGATTGTCACATCGATTCGAGGTATTGGGCTCCAGCATCGAGCAAGGGAGGTAATCGAGGCGGTAGCGGTGGATCGTCGCCGTGAGTGTGCGGCTCATGGATCCGAGCAGGCTTCGGTATTCGTTCGTCGCCCATCGGGTCTCTTCGGCATCGCCTACGGCGTGAGCCACATAGCGATACGCAGCCAATCCCATGAGCGCTTCGTAGTTGTCGACCGTCCAGTACCCGTCGGAGTCGATGTCGTTCGTGACTCCCATGATGCCGTTCGGGCCGGTGCGGTCCCGTGCGATCTGATGCGCGGTCTGCTCGATGCTCGGCTCGTCGGCGGCACCGGCGGGCCCCGGCGTGGTGAGGTTCGCTTTGACGAAGCCGCGATCTCCGGTCTTGAGCAGGTAGATCGCCCACGGCCACGCGTAGGTCCAAACGCCGTCTTCGTATTGCGCTTCGACCCCCACGACGCTGCGGGCCTCGAGCAACAGTGCGTGCGCGTCGTCGTAGTCACCCTGCGTGAATCGATTCGCCAATATCCCGATTACATCGTGACTGAACTCCATTTGGTAGTTGTTTACGCCGGTATTGAGGTCGTCTACGCTCCGGGCAATCTCTGTATAGATGAATCCACTGCGGTATGCATTTTCGAGTTGGTGATCGGGTAC
>CAZLEC010000438.1:0-4340 GCA_964558245.1 uncultured Burkholderiales bacterium
GACGATCGAGGAGGCCTTCGAGGCCGCGGCGACGTTCGCGACACAGCCGTTGCCCGCGGGCCCCCGCACCGCGGTGGTGACCACCGCCGGTGGATGGGGCGTCGTGACCGCCGACGCGATCGCGCGCGACGGCGACCTGCAGCTCGCGGCGTTGCCGCCCGACCTGCTCGCCGCGATCGACGAGCACCTGCCGCCGCGCTGGAGCCGCAACAACCCGATCGACCTCGCCGGCGGCGAGACTCGCGACACGATCCCGCAAGTGCTCGAGCTGGTCGCCCGGCACCCCGAGATCGACGCGATCGTGTACCTCGGCCTCGGCATCCAGTCGAACCAGGCGCTGCTCGCGCGCGCGGGCGGCTTCTACCCCGAACACGGTCTCGAGCGCATCGTCGCGTACCACGAGCGGCAGGACGCGCGGTTCGCGCAGGCGGCAGCCGACATCGCCGACGCGACCGGCAAGCCGATCCTCACCGCCACCGAGCTGGCGATCGCAACGCCCGACAATCCCGGGCCGGCAACCGTGCGCGCCACGGGCCGGGTCTGTTACCCGTCGGCGAATCGTGCGGTCACCGCACTCGGTCACCTCTGGCGCTACGCCCGCTTCCGCCAGACGCGAGGGCTCGGCTGACGCACCGCACGCGCGCGCCGGCCGTCGCCGCGATATTCGCGATCGCCGGTGCCTGCTGCTTCGCATTCGCCGCGCGCACCGACGGCGGCGTCGCCTCGAGCACGGCGCCGCCGTCGCCGGTGCGACTGGCGACGCCGTTGTGGTCCGCGCGCCGGGTCGCGCCCGTGTTCGAAAACGCCGCGAACGCGGCGAGCCTCGACCGGCAGCTCACCGCGATCACCGCGCCGGTGACGGGCTGCGCCGCCGTGGACACACCGACCGGGCCGGCGGCGAGCATCGCGGCCGATCGCCCGCTGGCCGGCGCGTCCACCCAGAAGCTGCTCGTCGCGGCCGCCGCGCTCGCGGTGCTGGGCCCCCACCACCGGTTCGAGACCCGGGCCATGACGAGTGCCCCGCTGCGCGACGGGACGTTGGCGGGCGACCTCGTCGTGGTCGGCGGTGGCGACCCCGTGCTCACGACGTCGGACGCGCCGAGCACCGCTGCCGCGCCGAACACGCCGCTCGCCGGGTTGGCAGACGCGATCGTCGGGGCCGGGGTGCGTCGCATCGACGGCGCGCTCGTCGCCGACGACAGCCGTTACGACCGGACGCGCGCGGTTGCCGACTGGAAACCCGTGTACGTGGCCGAGGGCGACGTCGGCGCGCTGGGCGCGTTGATCGTCAACGGCGGTCGCAGCGACGACGGGATCGCCGCGGCCGACCCCGCGCTCGACGTCGTGCGGCAGCTCGCGACCTTGCTCGCCGCGCGCGGTGTCACGATCAGCGGCGGCCCGGTCGATCCCGGGCGGCCCGCAGCCGCGGTGCACGAGATCGCACGGGTTGCCTCGCCGCCGCTCGACGAGATCGTCGAGCAGATGCTCACGGTGAGTAACGACGAGACCGCGGAGCTGCTCACGCGTGAGGTCGGCTTGGCACGCGCGCGTACCGGTTCGACGATCGCGGGCACGCGGGTGATTCCCCAGGTGCTCGCCCGAATGGGAGTGCCGGTGCACGGCCTCGTGCTCCACGACGGGTCGGGGCTCGCGCCCGACAACCGGATCACCTGCGCGTCGTTGCTGGGCGTCGTCGCGCTCGGATCGCAACCGAAGTTCTCCGCAATCCTCACCGGGTTGCCCGTCGCCGGACGGACCGGAACGCTGATCGGCCGATTCGACGGGACGTCACTCTTCGGCCGATTGCGGGCCAAGACCGGCCACATCGACGGTGTGGTCGGTCTGGCCGGGATCATCGCGGGCATGCCGCCCCACGATGCGCAGAACGTCCGATTCTCGTTCATGGCGAACGGCAACTTTTCGACGGCGGACGGCGAGACCCTGCAAGATCGCGTCGCCGAGGCGATCGGCGGGTATCTCGACGCGCCCGCCGAACCCCACCTCGTCCCGGCGCCGCGATGAACGCGTCGTTGCCCGATCAAGGCTCGTGAACGGTTGCACCGGGCCGAGCACCGCGACGAGACTCGTACGCCCGACCTGACTGGAGACGAGTGGCCGACAACCCCCAGCAGACAGTGCGCGAGCTCAAGGACCTCGTCGTCGCGTACGCCAAGCAAGAGGCGATGGATCCGCTCAAGGGCATGGCGCGCACTGTCGGTTTCGGACTCGGTGGCGCGCTCCTGATGGGTATCGGCGTCTGCTTTCTCGCGGTCGGCCTGCTGCGCGGGCTGCAGGGCAACCGGGGCTGGCTCGTACACGGCAATTGGTCGTGGGTGCCGTACGTGACGGTGGTTGTCGCGCTGTTGATCGTCGCCGGGTTCGTTTGGTTCGCCCGCTCGAGGAAGTCGCGCAAGTCCCGGAGGAGCAAGCAATCATGAGTGCCAAGACCGCCGTCCTGCCCGACCGCAAGATCACGCGAGACGACATCGAGGCCAAGCTGCAGGAGCTGCGCGGCGAGGTCGACGAGCGCGCCGAGGCCGCGAAGGTCCCGGCGATCGCGGTCGCGATCGGCGTCGTCGTCGTGACCATCGCGGCGGCGTATCTCCTCGGGCGCCGCAAGGGCAAGAAGCGCCAGACCGTGCTCGAGATCCGGCGCATCTGATGCTCGAGTCGCTCCTGCGTCGATTGACGACGACGGGCTGGCGGCGGGGCCGAGCCGGATCGCGGACCTGGCTCGTCGTCGCGACCGTGGCCGGCGGGATACGGCTCGTGCGCTACGTCACGCGCGATCGCGAGGAGATCCTTTACCGCACGCGGGTCGTCGAAGGCGATCAATTCGCGATCACCACGAAAGCGCCCGCCAAGCGGTAACACCGCCCTCCCGCCGGTACCCTGATCACCTCATGATCCTGGGCCGTGCATGAAGGTGCTCCTGCGCAACCCGCGGCGCGAGCTCGAGCTCCCGGCGCCGCGCACCGTCGCGCAGCTGCTGACCCACCTCGACGTCGTGGCGGAGTCGGTGCTCGTGATCAGGAACGACACGCTCGCGACGCCCGACGAGCACCTGCACGAAGACGATGTCGTGGAGATCCGTCCGGTCATGTCGGGAGGCGCGGAGTGAAGTGCCGCCGCTGCCGCGAACCGGCGGTGATCGACGTCCGCCGCCACAACGCCGGGTTCTGCGCCGGCTGCTTCACGCGTCATTGCGGCGAGCAGGTCCGCCGCGCGATCGAAGACCACGAGATGATCGCGCCCGGCGAACGCGTGCTCGTGGCGGTGTCGGGCGGCAAGGACTCACTCGGGCTGTGGCAGCTGCTGCGCGAGCTCGGCTACGACGCCGACGGCCTGTACGTCGGCCTCGGCATCGGCGAGTACTCCGACGAGTCCGGCGACTACGCGCGCGCCTTCGCCGGCAAGCACGGGTGGCCGTTGCTCGAGGTCGACCTGCGCGACAGCTACGGCTTCGACGTCCCGCTCGCGTCGAAGGCCATCCGCCGCGCGCCGTGCTCGGCCTGCGGGATGTCGAAGCGGCATGTGTTCAACGACGCGGCGCGCTCGAACGGCTACGACGTGCTGGCCACCGGCCACAATCTCGACGACGAAGCGGCCGTGCTGCTCGGCAACGTGTTGCGCTGGGACGCGGGGTATCTCGGGCGCCAACACCCGGTGCTGCCCGAGGCACCCGGCTTCGTGCGCAAGGTGAAGCCGCTGGTCCGCCTGAGCGAACGCGAGCTCGCCGCGTATTGCGTGCTCACCGGCATCGACTACATCGTCGAGGAGTGCCCGATGGCCGTCGGCAACCGGCACCTCGGCTACAAGGAGCTGCTCAACGGCATCGAGGAGCGATCGCCGGGCACGAAGGCCGCGTTTCTCTTCGGCTTCATCGAGCACGCCCACGAACGATTCGCGGCCGACGCGGTGGAGGAGCGTGAGGATCTCCACCCGTGCCCGGAGTGCGGTTCGCCGACGCCGGCCGATGTGTGCGCGTTCTGCCGGCTGCGATCGCGCGCGGCCCGCAGCATCCCCGTGCGGGCCGAGACTTGAGCACCTCCGGGAAGGCAGCGGCTTGAACGGTTCCGGGAAGTTCGCGGCCGGCGATCGGGTGTTGCTCGTCGACAACAAGAAGCGTCGGCACCTCGTGACGCTCGAAGTGGGCGGGCAGTTCCATACGCACGCGGGCGTCGTCGCGCACGACGACCTGATCGGCCGGCCCGACGGCACGACGGTGCACACCACGCGCAACGCGCGCCTCGTCGCGGTGCGGCCGACGCTGGCCGAGTACGTGCTCGAGATGCCGCGCGGCGCGCAGGTGATCTATCCGAAGGATCTCGGACCGATCC
>CAZLEC010000439.1:0-4329 GCA_964558245.1 uncultured Burkholderiales bacterium
GCATGTCGCCGGCGTGCACTGGCAGCCGGATGACACGCGCCGAGTTGGCGATGCCGCGCTGGATCGCCTGGCGGATCCACCAGGTCGCGTACGTCGAGAACTTGAAGCCCTTGCGCCAGTCGAACTTGTCGACGGCGTGGATGAGGCCGAGGTTGCCCTCCTGCACGATGTCGAGCAGGGGGAGCCCCGACGCCTGGTACTTCTTCGCGATCGACACGACCAGCCGCAGGTTCGAGTTCACGAACTGGCGGTGGGCCTCTTCGCCCTGACGGATGGAACGCCGGAGGTTGCGGCGCTGGGTGGGGGTGAGCTTCTTCGCGGCGGCGAGCTCCGCGGCGGCGGCGACACCGACCTCGATGGCCTGCGCCAGACGAACTTCGTCGTCCTTGGTGAGCAGGTCGTGGCGGCCGACGTCTTCCAAATAGAGGCGTACGAGATCCTCGTAGTCGCGGTCCTCACGGCGGGACTTCACGTGCTTGACGGGCATTTTGCTGCCTTCAGGTCTCGCGGTCGGGCGGGAACTAGATCGGGGGAAAGGGACTCTTCGTGTCTTATCGGCCATACCGGCACGCAGGTCGAGACGTCAGTCAAAACGTCCGCCGGGAAGTGAATGTTCCCGGAGCGGGCGGCGGTAACGGGCGGGCGGCTGAATGAGAGCTGGGACGGGCGAGCCCGGCGTGAGCCGGTCTCCGATTGTACCGGATCCGGGCGACGATCTCAAGCCGGAATACCGGCGCTGACCAGGGCAAACGCGTTCTCTGACAACACACCGGCGAATCGCGTTTGTCAAGCTTTTGCCGGGCCGCGCCGGCGGTGGCGCACGATCGTGAGCGCAATTGCGCCAAACGCGAGCGCGGCGATCACGGCCACCACGGCGGCCACCCAACCTCCGGAATGTCCGGCGGCCGAGGCGGGCAGCGGGGCGAGCGCGGGGACGTGGATGTCGTAGTGGCCGGAGCCGACGACGAGCACGACGTTGCCGGCCGCGGCGTGGGCCAACCGAACCTGCGGATCGTGGGAGACGCCCACGTGGCCGTCGCTGACGGCGGCGGCGTCGGCCGCCGGGACGTGGATCGTGGCCTCCACGTTGTCGGGGATCGTGACCTGGAGCGAGAAGCGGCCCGGCCCCGACCGGTTCCAGGTGATCGGGATGCGTCCCCGCTCGGTGACCGCCACGCCCGAGATCCGCATCGGCGTGAGGGCCGGCGTGGCCACGGTCACCTCCGACGCCCCCGGCGCCGTGATCGTGACCCCGAGCAGGTCCTCCTGCATGATCGTGAGGACGTTGGAGCCGAACGCGTGCGACTCGCTGTCGCCCGTCTGGCGCGCGTCCCAACTCTCCCAGCCGTAGGTCGCACCCTCCTGCAGGATGTGCGCGAAGCCGGGCCGCGTCGGGTCGGTGAGCGCGGCGACGAAGGCCGGGGCGCGGTTGGCGGCGTCGAGCGCGGTGAGCAGATACCCGAACGTCGACACGCCAATCGAGTTCTTCAAGGCCACGATGTGGTCGGCCACCGCGTTCACCTGATTCGCGGGCACCAACCCGAACGACAGCGCGTACGCGTTCGCGATCTGCGACTCGTGCCGGCTCTGCGTGCCGTTGGCCTCGAGCCCGTCGACGTACACACCGCTCGGCGTCCGCAGCCGGGCGCGCATCGCCGCGCTGAGACTCGCGGCGCGGGCCAGCTCGACCCTGCGCTCGGCAACCGGACGGTGGAGCAGGAAGCCCATCTGCGCGACGAGCCGGAACACGTTGACCGCGAGCGCGTTCTCGGTGGTGCGCGCCACCGTGGCCATGTCGTAGCCGTACCGCATGTTGGGCGGCCAGTCGACGAGACCGTAGAGATAGTCGGAGCCGCCACCCGGAAGATTCGCGACGAGGCCGGTGCGCTTGTCTACGGCGCGCGCGACGTAATCGGAGACGTTCTTCACCACCGGGTAGAGCGACGCGAGCTGCGACGTGTCACCGGTGTTCTCGAAGGTCTGCCACACCCAGTCGACGAACTGCTCGGTGGAGTCGGGGATGTCACGCCGGCCGTCGCCGTTGGGATACACCGCGTTCACGTGCCCGTTGGTCGGCCACCAACGCTTCTGACCGCGCGCGACGTCGCGCAGCGCCTGGTAGGTCATCGCCCGGTCGTCGAACGCGCTCATCACCGCCGACGACGTGTTGGGATCCATGAACGCGCCCTGCTCGCGCGTCGGCGTGTCGACGAACTGCTCCTGGCTCGCGAAGAGCGCGGAATGACGCAGCAGGTTCCAGACCGCGGTGAGCGTCGCGTTCGACGACGAGAAGCTCGCGGCGCGCTCGTCGGGGAACGACGCGTGGCGCGCGTACGCGATCACGTCGTTGCGGGTGAGCGGCTCGCCCGCGCCGATCACCTCGAGGTACCGGAAGCCGAGATAGTCGAACGGCCGGAACTCCTGCGCGCCCGCGCGCTCGGTGTAGTCCCAGTGCATGTCGGTGTCTTGCGTGCCGCGGGTGGTCGACACGTGACCGTCGGGATCGAGGAGGTACCCGCCGACGATCTTCACCGCGCGGCCGGCGACCCCCGCGTTGAAGTCGACCACCGGCGTGGCCGCGATCACCGAGCCGTAGTCGGCCACGTACGCGCCGTCGGCCATGCGCTTGAACGTGACCGGCTTCATCGCGTGCTCGACGATGTGGCTGCGCTCCGCGTACAGATGCAGGAACGGCGCGACCGGATGCGCGCCGATGATCTCCGGCGCGACCCAGTTGGGGCCGACGAAGCCGGTGCGGTCCCAGCCGACCGGGTTGAGGCGCCCGTCGATGTGCTCGACCCAGTTGCCCTCGTCGTTGCGCGGCTTGTCGATGACCCACGGACCGTCGTGCACGCGCCAGGTCGCGTCGGTGGTGAACACCTGACGGGAGCCGTCGGCGTGGTCGACGGTGATGCGCGCGATCAACCCCGGCACCGACATCGGCCGGCCCTGACCCGGCGTCTCGAAGTGCGTGATCACGCCGAACGCGTTGACCCGGCCCGCGACGAGCTCCTTCGCGATGTCGGTGGCTTCGTAGTACTGCTCGTCGGGATACGAATACGACGGACCGTGCGCGACGCGCACACCGTTGACGCGCAGGTCGAACTGCTGACCGGCCGACAGGTACGCGCGGGCGCGCACGATCGGGCTCGGCGTGATCTTGACCTCCTTGCGGAACAACGAGAAGTCTTCGGGCAGCGCGTGCTCGGCGCCCGGCCGGCGGATCCAGTCGGCGTGCCAGTCGGCGTCGCGCAGGCCCATGTCGAAGTGCGCGGTCGGTGCGTACGGCCCGACGTGTTGCTCGTGGTCCCACGTGCGGACCGTCCACGAGTACGACCGGTCGGGATCGAGCGCGACGTGCGCCGGCGTGACGTACGACTGCTGGTTGGACCGCACCTCGCCGCTGTCCCACACGAGCTTGCCGGCGCCGCCGCCGATCGCCGGTTCGCTCACGACCACTTCGTACGCGGTCTGCACCTCGCCGCGATCGGGATCGTTCACGACCCAGCCGAACTGCGGCACGCCCTCGACCTCGAGCGGCGCGGCGGCATCGTCGACGGTGAGCATCGTGGGCGCGGCCGGCGGCCGATCGCTCCCCGGCGCGGTGGTGGGGTCGGTGTGACCGCTCATACCCGCGGCCCCGAGCGGCGCGAGCGCCGTCGTGAACATCACGGCCACCGCCGCAACCACAACCCGGCCCCGGCCTCCGCGTTGCACCCCCGGAGTCTGGCATCAGACGAACCCGCCCAGCCCGCAGGCGCGGTTCCCAACTGCACCATCAGTTGGCGCGGTTGGCGACCGTCCGGACCGCGGAAATCCTCAGGTCAGGGGCCGGGGCGGCGCAGCTGTGTACCAAGACCCAGGCACAGCCAGGGTTTCCGCGTCGCCGACTGCACCATCACATGGAGTCGTTGGCGACAGTCCGGCGTGCCGAGATCGTTCGTCAGGGGGCGTGGGCGGACCAGATGTGGAGGGCGGCGTAGGCGCGCCAGGGGCGCCAGGCCTCGGCGGCGACGGTGGGGTCGGCGCCGAGCTCCTTCTTGAGGGCGAGGTCCGACGCGGGGAACGCGTCGCGCTCGCCGCAGGCGCGCATCGCGACGTAGTTCGCGGTCCACGGCCCGATGCCCGGCAGCCGGCACAGCGCCTGCACGGTCTCCTCGAGCCCGGCGCCCCGATCGAGCGTGAGCTCCCCGCTCGCGATCGCCGCCGCGAAACCCTGGAGCGCGCGCACGCGGGCGGTCGTGAGCCCGAGCCCCGACAGGTCGGCGCCGGCGACGACCTCCGCGGGCGGGAACTCGTGCGTGAGTCCGAGCGGCGCGACGCCGGCCA
>CAZLEC010000440.1:0-4311 GCA_964558245.1 uncultured Burkholderiales bacterium
ACGCCGTCGAAGGCGATACACCCAGCGACCACGCGATGTCGGCGACGCGGACGCAACTCCGGCCGTAGAAGAGCAACACGAAGCGAGCTTCGGGTCGATGTCGCGCCGCTTCAGGCGCTGACGGAGTGCGGAGCCGGTTCGGCCGGCGTCGGCGAGCACCGTGACCGACTCCGGCGGCAGCTGTTGGCGACGGACGCGCGACTCAGCCCCACTGAGCCGCTCGGGGGTGTACGTGCGAGGAGCCCCTCGACGCGAGACGGCACGCAGCGGCGCCGGCGGAGGTGTCGAGCTCGATGGCCTCGGTGACTGCATGCGAGGATGGTGCTCGCGACGTGAGACACCGTTGATTTCCTTCCTGCGCGCTCAGTGCAAATGCAACGATCGCGCTCTCCCGACGCACCGACGGCGCGCTCAGTACAAATGCAACGATCGCGCTCTCCCGACGCACCGACGGCGCGCTCAGTGCAAATGCAACGATCGCGAACTGAGGCGCCAGCGGTGCATCTGCGACCGACGCGCGTGAAATCGGTACAAACCCTCAGGTCGTTGCAAATGCACTGAGCGCGCAGGGCCAATTTCCGCGCTGTCGAAGACCCCGCAGAACCGGACAAACCTTCAAGTCGTTGCAAATGCACTGAGCGCGCAGGGGCAATTTCCGCGCTACCGAATTGCAGTCGGTCAGTGGGCGCGCCAGGAATCCTTGACCTTCGTGCGCTCCTTGACGACCGTCGGGAGCTTGCCGCTCGCGAGGTCGGCGAGCGACACGTGCTCGAGGACCGACCTCAGGCTGGCGCGCAGCGCGACCCAGACCTCGGGCAGGTGCTCCGCAGCCCCCTCGTACGACAGCGACTCGGGCCGGGTCCCCTGCACCGCCGCCAGCGGTCCCTCGACCGCGCGCAACACGTCGGCTACGGAGATCTCGGCCGCCGGCCGAGCCAGCTGGTAGCCCCCGTCGGCGCCCCGCCTCGTGCGAACGATGCCCGCCCGGCGCAGCTCGGTGAGGATGTTCTCGAGAAAGTTCTGCGGGATCGACTGGCTCCGGGCAAGCTGCTCGCCCTTCACCGGCACGCCCGAGTCCTCCACCGCGGCCAGCTCCGCGGCCGCTCGTACCGCATAGTCAGCCTTGGCGGTGATGCGCATGGCCCGATTCTCGCCCATCGTCGGGGCCGGGACGAGCCGCCCTTGACCAGGCGGGCCCTTTGTCCTACTTTGTCGACAAAGCTGGTCAACAAAGTGGACGCGCCGCGCCGTCCGCTAGCGCCCGGGAGCACCGATGCAGTGGAACATCGCGAGCGCGGCGCTGCTGATCGGCCTCGTCATCGGGCTCACCGGCATGGGCGGCGGCGCGTTGATGACGCCGGTGCTGGTCATCTTCTTCCACGTCGTGCCGACCGCCGCGATCTCTTCCGACGTCGTCGCATCCGTCATCCTGAAACCGATCGGCGGCGGCGTGCACGCGCGACGCGGCACCGTCAACTGGCGTCTCGTGCGCTGGCTCTCCGTCGGCAGTGTCCCTGCGGCCTTCGCCGGCGCGTACGCGATCTCCCGGGTCAGCAGCGGCGGCGTGCAGAACGACGTGAAGGAGATCCTGGGCTGGGTGCTGCTCGTCGCCGCAGGGGGCATGGCCTTGAAATCGATCACGCAGGCCCGCCGCAAATCGTTGCCGAGCGGCGAGATGCTCGACCCCGCGCTCGTCCGACCCGTCCCCACCGCCTTGATCGGCGTGGTCGGCGGATTCGCGGTCGGGCTCACGTCGGTCGGCAGCGGCTCGCTGATGATCGTGCTGCTCATGTTGCTGTACCCCACGCTGTCGGCTCGGGAGATGGTCGGCACCGACCTCGTGCAGGCGATCCCGCTGGTGGCATCGGCCGCGATCGGTCACCTCGTGTTCGGGAACCTCGAGCTCGGCCTCACCGGCTCGGTGCTCGTCGGGGCGATCCCGGGCGTCTACGTCGGCGCCCACATCTCGGCTCGCGGCAGCGATCGCTACATCCGGCCCGCGCTCATCGCCGTGCTGACCATCTCGTCGCTCAAGCTCGTAGGCGCGAGCAATGCCCTGCTCTTGGGCGCAACCGTGGTGTCGGTCGTGGCGATCGCGCTGCTGTTCGTGGTGACCGCCCGCCGCCGGGCCGCCGCGACAGCCGGCACCCGGGACCTCACACCCACCCGATAGTCGGTCGCCGACCGCCCCGGCCGGGGCGCGGCTTGACACGCTACCCGAGTTACTCTATCTTTTCGATTGTCTTAGTGTTATTACTCCATCGGAGGTAGTCGACCGTGCGCACGTTCCACCGTCGAGCCGTTCCCGCCGCGATGCTCGTCTTTGCCGTCCTGCTCGCAGCATGCGGCAGCAGCTCGAAGCCGTCGTCGACCGGCGACACCACCGCCACCACGGGCGGCGGCAGCAGTGGCGCCAAGGTGACCCTCCACCTCGGCTACCTGCCGAACGTGACCCACGCCCCCGCGATCATCGGCCTGCAGAACGGCACGTTCGCCAAGGACCTCGGCCCGAACGTCGACCTGAAGACCAGCAACTACAACTCCGGCACCGACGAGACCACGGCGATTCTCGCCGGCGCACTCGACGCGGCGTTCGTCGGCCCCAACCCCGCGATCAATGCGTACCAGAAGTCGGGCGGCACGCTGATCCGCATCGTGTCGGGCACGGCGTCGGGCGGCGCGTTCCTCGTGGTGAAGCCCTCGATCAAGAGCGCGGCCGACCTGAAGGGCAAGAAGCTCGCGACGCCCTCACTCGGCAACACCCAGGACGTCGCGCTGCGCTCCTGGCTGAAGTCGAAGGGACTCTCCACCAGCACGACCGGTGGCGGTGACGTGTCGATCGTGCCGCAGGACAACTCCACGACAGTCACCGCGTTCCAGACCGGCGCGATCGACGGTGCGTGGGTGCCCGAGCCCTACGCGACCAAGCTCCAGAAGGCGGGCGGCGTCATCCTCGTGAACGAAGCCGATCTGTGGCCGCAGGGCAAGTTCGTGACCACGAACCTCGTCGTGACCACGAAGTTCCTCACCGACCACCCCGACATCGTGTCGAACCTGCTGAAGGGTCTGTCGAGCTCGATCGACCTCATCAAGAGCGATCCGGCGCAGGCGGAGCAGCTGGTCTCGCAAGGTGTGAAGGTCGCCACCGGCAAGTCACTCGACGTGTCGCTGGTCGCGTCGTCGTTCTCGAGCATCACGTTCACGCTCGACCCGATCGCCTCGTCGCTGCAGAAGGACGCGCAATCGGCGAAGGACCTCGGCTTCATCAAGTCGACCGACCTGAAGAACATCTACGACCTCACGCTGCTGAACAAGATGCTCAGCGCCGAGGGCAAGCCGGCGATCACGCCGTGAAGCCTCGCACTGACGAGAGCATGCTTCTCGCCTCGGATTCGATTCCCCAAATCGGATCCGAGGCGGCGGCGCGTCCGGTCGTGTCGGTTGCCAACGTCACCAAGTCGTTCGGCACCGGCAGCCAGCGCGTGGTCGCGCTCGAGGGCGTGACCCTCGACGTGAACCGCGGCGAATTCGTCTGCCTGCTGGGCGCGTCGGGCTGCGGGAAGAGCACGCTCCTCAATCTCGTCGCCGGCCTCGACAAGCCGACGTCGGGTCGCGTCGACGTGCACGCGGAGCGCACGGGCCTCATGTTCCAGGAAGCCGCGCTGTTCCCGTGGTTGACCGTGCGCGGCAACGTCGAGATCGCGTTGAAGCTCGCGGGCGTGCCGCGCGCGGAACGGCGCTCGCGCGCGGCCGAGCTGCTCGACATGGTGCACCTCGGCGACTTCGCCAAGCGTCGGCCCCACGAGCTCTCCGGCGGCATGCGCCAGCGGGTCGCGCTGGCCCGCGCACTCGCGCAAGACGCCGACGTGCTCCTGATGGACGAGCCGTTCGGCGCGCTCGACGCGATGACGCGCGACCGGCTCCACGACGAGCTCGAGGCGCTCTGGAGCTCGACCGGCAAGACCGTGATCTTCGTGACGCACAACGTGCGCGAAGCGGTGCGGCTCGGCGACTGTGTCGTGCTGCTCGCGAGCCGACCGGGCCGGGTCGCGGCCGTGTACGACGTCACGATCCCGAGGCCGCGGCGGATCGACTCCCCCGAGGTGGCGACGCTCGCGGCGACGATCACCGACCAGCTGCGAGAGGAAGTGGGCCGTGGCCGTCGCGACTGACCCCGATCTCGCCATCCCGGCGATCGCGCAGCCACCGAAACGCGTCGCGGCGTACGGCGCGCGGGCTTGGAAGGCCACCTGGCCCAAGCTCCTCGCGATCGCGATCGTGATCGGCGGCTGGCAGATCGAGGTGTGGTCG